>CALHBQ010000455.1 GCA_937930815.1 uncultured Saprospiraceae bacterium
ACTTTATGTTTTGGCAGGGGAGGGGCACTTTGCCTATGGCAATTCTTACATTGGAATTACTTTGCCCGAAAATATTACTGAGTTAGCAGAGAGCACCTATTATTTAAATGAGTCTTCTGAACTAAAAGAAAAATTAAAAGATTTCGATTTGATTGGTTTGCCTTCAGGGGTAGAAACAAAATACAATCCAGCCAAACATCGATTTTTGGTGGATGGCCAAAAAACAACTTGCTCAGAAGGAACAACAGCGACCACTTTTATCAACAATGACCACTCAATCAATATCTATCCAAACCCATCTCCATCGGGTTTATTGAGTATTAAAAATACCTCTTCTATTGAGCGTAGTTTTGGACTTATCAATTCATTTGGAAAAACAATTAGAACTGGTTTTTTACCAATCGGTATTTCCGAATTTGAATTTGCTTCACTTCCTACCGGCCTTTACTTTATCCAAGTAATAGAGGAAGGAACGATTATCAAAACATTTAAGTGGGTTCGATAATCTGCGTCTTTTCTAATCTCTTTCCGTCTTCGTGGTGATAAATGCAAAAGCACAGTTTGCAAATTTATAGGCTTCATTACTGTGTAGCTTGAGGCCGTCTATTCAAAATTATTTATCATGTCTTTATTCGGATTTTTGCCAATGTTAGCCACTTTTTTTCCTGGCTGTTGTGGACCTGAAGGCTGTTGCGGTGGCAACACTTCTTGTTGCTAAAACTTGAAAAAACGGAAGCCCCAACTCGTTATGAGCTGGGGCTTCTCAAGTAAAAGTGCAAATACTAAATTATTTTTTGATGATTCGTTTTACTACTATTCCTTATTCAAAGCAACGATACTTAAATTATAAATGGTTGGTGATTTTTAGAAATAAAGACAAAAAAAATGTGGCGGATTTTGAAATCCGCCACATTGCTATTTTTTTTTCTATAGGAGTTTTATTGTTTTACAATTCGCTTAATAGCGGTTCCTTCTTCCGTTTTTATTTTTAAAAATAAGATGCCTTTTGTCTCCTCTGGCAACTGAATAAAATCATTGCCATTCATTTTTTCAACCAAAAGAATACGACCTGTTGGGTCAGAAAGGGTAGTGGTGGCAATTCGCAATCCTTCTCCTTTTATAAATAATTTACCAGATGTTGGATTTGGATAAACTTTGAATTTTGAACTAAAAGTATCTTCGACTCCAGACACCAAATCGAACCCATCGCAATCTTCATCAATACCATTGTTTGGAATTTCCATCGCATCAGGGTTTATGCTTGGATTGGTATCATCACAATCTTCATCTGAGTTGAAACCGTCCATATCATCGTCAATGATTAGGGCGATGCCATCGCAGTTTTCATCTACTGAGTTGTTGGGGATTTCAGTGGCGCCTGGGTTGGCATTTGCGTTGTTATCATCACAATCCTGAAATACGAAATAGCCATCATCATCTTCATCCACAAGTGAACTGACCATTACGTTGAGCGCAGTGTTGGTAATGACTGGTGGATTTAAATCAAAGAAAATACTGGCCGTGTTTGGAATGTCTGTGAACTCTGATAAATTACCAGCTACTGGTTGAATTGTAAACATCACATATCCATTACTACCTTCCAAATTGGTTGTACTATCTGGCAAGAAAATATCTTTGAACTCAAAAGTTACCAATCGGTCTTCAATCGTTGTGCTTAGGTTTTCATAATGACTACTTCCCAATATTTGGAAGGTCGAAAGATCTAATTTTCCATCAATGATATCTTCGACAACGACATCATAAGCAACATCGTTCCCAGTATTTTGGAATCGAATGGTATAGGTTAGTTTCTCATCAAATTGAGTAAAATTACCTTCGCGTGATGGATTGACCAATTTGTCATTAGGGTCATATGAGCAGCGAACTTCTGCCAAATATTCAAATTGACCTGTCGTTTCAGTCATACCATTTTCAACAAAAGTTGCATAAGAATTGAAAACTAAATTTTCGCCAATCGGAAACTCAAGTGGCCCTGGGATTTGCAAAGAGATATTTTTTGAAATTAAATTGCCAGGAAAAAGATCTTCAATCATCCATCCAAATAGATTTGGTGTATCGGTATTGTCAGGTGTATCCACGAAAATTACATTCTGAATATTGGTATCAATTTCCAACCAAAGCCATCCATCTTGAATGTTGGTTCCAGTATTTTTTGCAGTAACTTCAAATCGAATCGGTTCATTGCAACGAGCAGCTGGAGCGGAAACGAATGTACTAATTTCACTTCTCTGTACTTCTGGAAAAATTCCAAATAGAATCGTATCGCAAGCACCTCCCGCGGTTAAATCCACATTCAGAATGTCTGCTGAAGTGATTCTCCAGCCTTGCGGAACATTTGAAGAAAGGGTGTAGTTTTGCGTTGGAAGAATCACTCGCGCCAAAGAATCTGAATTGCCAAATAAAGTAAAATCGACAGGTTGAAGATCAATCGATGCATCTGCGAAATATGGTTCATTGGTTTGATAAACACCATCTTCATTCAAATCATAATAGGTCGCATACCGAATTTTTCCACTTGAAATATTACAACTTGCTTCTACCTCCTCCTGAGTTTCGCAGCCAGGTGCGTTAAATTCAATTTCTGCATTTCCTCCGTTTGCGAGGAAGTTACAAATAGCAATGTTCGAGCAAAACTCTAATTCAAAATTATTTAATAACTGAAGCTTTTCAAGGTGTAAAAAATCAAGATTAGAAAAGGCATCTATTGTCGTTAGCTCTGTTGTCGTTATAATTATTCCTTTGATTTTTCTCAAACTTTGAAAATTTGAGAGATTGGTTAAACCACTTGACGCACCGATGTAAAATTCATTTCCAATCGTATTTAATTGGTTGAATCCGTTAATTGAACCTGATGGATCAAAGATAAATATTTCCTCAATCTCAAAATTATTTCCTACGTGTTTTAAATTATTTAAACCTGACAAATCAAGTGACCCACTTGAGAAATCCTTAAATCCAAAATCTCGACTGATAGAATCCAGATTATTGAAACCTGTAATAGAAAAGCCATCAAAAGCAGGTACACTAAAATATAAATCTCCATCAATTTTTTTGACGCTTTGGAAACCACTAATCTCTGAAAGTTCACCTGCTATAAAGCTCAAACCACCTTCAAAGGTTTCTAATGCATTAAAGCCAGAAACACTTATAAGACCTTCATCTAATTGAATGTCGATGCCAATTGTTTTTAGTTTGGGAAATCCATCCATGTCTAAAATTCCATTATCATAATAGGATAGAAAACCATCAATCATCTCTAAGCTGTCTAACCCAGCATTGGAGGCGAGTTGGTCATTTTGTTGGACGGTTAATCCTAAGTTGCCGATTCTCTTAAGACCGGATAGGCCAGTAAAATCGACAATGTTTGGATTGCCCGTAATGTCTAGTCCGCCAGCAAATTCTAAGTTTTGGAGCGGTTGAAGGGAAGGAACATTCAGACTAGAAATCTGAAACATATTTTCAACAATTTTTAGATTTGAAAATCCAGTTAAATCATTGAGGTTTTCGAGATTGAATAGTTCTAAATTTCCAGAAACTGAATCAAGATTTGTAAAGCCATCTAAATTGGAAATATCTCCTCCAGAGATGCGAATGTTTGCGTGTGTCCAAATACAGTCAGGATTTTCTAACAAAAAATTATCGACCTCTGATTGAGTATTGAACTCCGTTTCATAAGGAAGACAAAGTTCAGGAATACAAGAGACGTAAACTTCTACTTTAGAATTGCACCCAAAAGCATTGCCTGAAAAAAAGATGTTACTTTGAAAAGGCTCCCCAATTTCAACAAAATAACTACAAAGGCCCATCGCATTACAAATGGTGAGCTTTGGGTTTTGGGAAACAGATCCTGAGGAGGTTGAATCAAATGCCACATTATCCCATCCCGTGATTGATTCGAGTAAATCATTTTCTTCAATATCGAATCTACCGCCAATGGTAGTTAAGCTTTCGAAACCATCAAAGTTGAGTAGAGTAGGATTGGAACTAATATTAGCGTTGTTGTTGATAATTGTCAATCCATTTAGACCATCAATATTCTTCATCGAAGGATTTAGTGTAATATTTAAAGAACCTACCGTTTTTAGATTCTCTAAACCTTGCATCGATTCGAGTGATTCGTTTGAAGAAACAAACAAGTCTCCTCCAATTTTTTCAAGTGTGGGAAGTGCAAATGAATTAAAAGAATTAACTTCCTCTAAGCTCAAATTTTCACCTATTGTTTTCAGATTTGATAAGCCTTCCAAACTGGTCAATTGAGTGCAAGCGTTTACTATTAGGTTTTGTTTGATGTGTATAATGGATTCAAGTCCAGTGGTACTAGGTAGCATACACCCTTCTAAACTCAAACCTGTAATCGTGTCTAAAGGAGCGAGTCCTTCTAAGCTTTCAGATACATCCAAATTTAGATAACCTCCTACAGATTCAAGTCCACCAAGTCCAGTTAGATTTTTTACATTTAGATTTGAATTGATGGAAATTTCTCCACCTATGGTTTTCAAATTATCTAAACCAATTAAAGATTGTAGACCATTATTACCAAGGATGGTTAAATCTCCTCCAATGGAGGTTAAGTTTTGAAAACCATTTAAAATATTTAAGTTTCCTGAATTTGTAATGGTGAGCGAACCGCCAATTGTAGTGAGATTATCAAAGCCTTGGAGGTCGTCAATTGTCGCGTTTGAAGAAGTCAATTCTATGTGTACATCTCCATTGATCTGGGTGATTTGAGAGAGTCCGTTCAAATTAGAAAGACTTTCATTGTCCACCATTCTTATTCGCAACCAACCCTCAATGATCGTGCAATTGGGATTGAGGGATGGGAAGTTATCTATTTGTGTTTGCGTCAAGATGTTGAAACCACTGGGCAGGCAACCTTGGCTTAATAAACTTCCAATAAATGCAATGTAAATGATTAGGAGAGTAATCGGTTTTCTCATTATAATGTTTTGATAGATCGAGTAAATTAATTTTAAGCAGTACACCCCTATTTAAATGAAATAGAGGTGTACTGCTTAAACAATATGGAAAGTGAAGTTAGTCGCTATTCAAAAGAATAAAGCCTATCTGAGTTTTATTAAAATTTTATTAACCGCTTGATTGCTGCTCCTTCCTCCGTTTCTATTTTTAGAAATAGAATTCCAGTTGCTTCTCTCGGCAAATGAATCAAGTTATCGCCATTCAATTTTTCAACCAAAAGAATACGACCTTTCGGGTCGGAAAGGGTAGTAGTGGCATTTTGCAATCCTTCCCCTTTTATAAATAATTTACCAGAAGTTGGATTTGGATAAACTTTGAATTTTGAACTAAAAGTATCTTCGACTCCAGACACCAAATCGAACCCATCACAATCTTCATCAATGCCGTTGTTTGGAATTTCCATCGCGTCAGGGTTGATGTTTGGATTGGTATCATCGCAATCTTCATCTGAGTTGAAACCGTCCATATCATCGTCGATGATGAGGGCGATGCCATCGCAATCTTCGTCTATATTATTGTTTGGAATTTCAGTTGCACCTTGATTGATACTCGCATCTGTGTCGTTACAATCTATGATTTCGATATAACCATCTCCATCAGAATCTTCGACTGAACTCACCATCACACTGTTGACGGTATTTGTCACTACTGGTGGATTATTATCGAAATAGATATGTGCAGTATTGTCAATATCTGTCAATTCATTTAAACTATCCACTACATTTATAGAGAAAATGACATGGCCGTTACTTGCCTCCAAATTGGTGGTGCTATCTGGCAGAAAGATGTTTGGAAAAGAGAATGTAATGTATTGATTCTCTGCAATGGTAACATTCAAAACATCAGGATGACTCGTTTCTATTAATCTAAAAGTTGATGGTTCTAAATTGGCATCTAATGTGTCTTTTATTTCAACAATATAGGCTGTATCATTTCCAGTGTTTTGGAAACGAATGGTGTAGAGCAATGCTTCCTCAAATTGAGTATAGTTACCGATTCTGCTTGGTGAAACGGCTTTGTCATTTGGATCGAAGGAGCATCTTATTTCTTTACAATAATCGTATGTATCAGTGGTGTCTCTACCGCTGATATCTTCATATGTAATGTAGGTCCTCAATTTAAGTTGATCTCCAATTTGAATATTTGGCGGCCCTGCAATTCTTAGATTGATATCTGGTCTGAAAGTTTGGCCGGGAGGTAAATCGGTGAAATTCCAACCAAACAAAGTGTCTCCTAAATTGTGATCAACTGGTGTAATAAAGTCGTTCACAACTGCATTGGTATCGATAGCAAGCCATGCTGTTCCAGATATTGAATTGGTGCCAATATTCAAAGCGGAACACCTGAAATTTTGGTCAGTATTACATCGCTCAAAACCTGTGGTGAGGTGATAAATATCAGTTATTCCAACCGTTGAAATAATGCCAAATTCAATGGTTATATCTTTGGGCATTGTGTCCAATTTGATGCTGATAATTGGAGTCGTCGTCAATGACCAATCTTGTCTTGCGATATATTCAAACAATAATTCTAAGTCATTTTCATCTTCTCTGACGGGAACAGACATGCCCGAAAACAAGGTGATGTTATCCATGTTGGCGGTTGCTCCTAAATCTAAATTTTCGCCTGTTTGTCTGATTCCATCAAGGTTGTTATCTATGAAAATATCTACTTGGATATTATGCACAATATTGGCAATACCGAATTCTGCTACCCCAGAAGGATTAGCTTCATTCACTGTAATTTGGATAAGTGAATCGGTAGTCAATTTCCAATCATCGTCTGGGACGAATTTAAATGTATAATCGCCAGGTAAGTGGTCAACTGTCCTCAAGTTTAGAATGGAAAGCGTATCCAACATCGCAGAAACATTAGGTACCCAAGATTCACCAGGATCTCTTATCCCATTTCTGTTTTTATCATTAAAAATATTGACTCGAATAGGGTACATTGTAGGGAAGCAAATTTCATAAATCTCATCTTTGGTATTACATCCAGGTGCATTGTTTTCGATAAAAGTAGATCGGCCGGTTTCTATGTAATTGCAAACTGCCTCGTTGTTACAGACGGCCAATTCGGGATTGTTTTTGAGGGTCAGTCTGGATAATCGCGATTTCGAAAATTTATTCAAACTATCCAGATTTGAAAGTTTGTTGAAATTTTGAATATCGATCCTTCTTACTTCTTCCAAACTTCGGATGGAGTTGATGTCCTCCAATAAATCGTTTTCAAGGAAAATTAAATCAAGACCAATTTCTGAAAGTTTATCAAAGGCCGTAAGCTCAGAAAGATTTTTTTCTCGTAGTAATTCGAGGTTTTCTCCAATGGTTGTCAAGGCATTAAATCCTCCCAAAGAAGTGAGTGCATTGTCGTTTACTGCTATATCGTCTTCGACATGTTTAAGTTGATTAAAACCTTCAAGTGTTGTTAGTTTTTCATTTTCATAAATATCCAATTGAATCATTGAGTCTACATTGTTGAAAATGTCTAAATCCCTCAGCTCATTATTTCTAAAAATGCTCAAAAAATCAAGCTGATTAAGGTTTTCAAATCCTTCAAAATTTCTTAGTAAATCGTTGTTTGAAACTCGAATGTTAGCCGAATTATTTAAACTACTAAAACCATTTATTTCAAATAATTGAGGGTTTTCACCGACATAAACGATACTTGATTTTAAGTTGTTAAAACCTCCGATGGTTCTTAGAATAGGATTCCGACCAATCGAAATACTACCCGCATAATTTAGATTATTTAGAATGTTTAATTCCTCCAGAGCATAGACCGATTCAAATTCGACATCTCCAATGCTATCAATTGAACTAAAACCGTTTGAAATGTCAAATTCAGTTTGTTGGATATATGCAAAACTAAGGGCACCTCTAATCTTTGTTAGATTGTCAAAACCAGTTATCGTTTTAATAAATGAATTATCAAACCTCAAATCTCCTTCAATAGTCTCCAATGATTGAAAGCCAGATACATGATTGATCTCACTATCAAAAATAATGTCGTTAGCAGTTTTTAAACCATTAAATCCGCTTACAGTTTCTAAGCCATAATTATTGTTAAATCGTATTTCACCTTTGGATTCTTCAAGAGCATTTAACCCCGTTATATTTATCAATCCATCATTACGTTCTATATAAATTACACGATTGGCGGTCTTTAATGAAGGGAATCCTTCTATATCATTAAGTAATGGATTTCCGTGAATTTCAAGGAAACCTGTAGATTCTAAATTGTCAAACCCTTTTGTGGTAGGCAATAATTCACAGCTATTAATAAACAAACCATCGTCTAACTCTTTGATATTCTTAAATGCACTAAGATCAGATTCTTTAAAATTAGTTATAAGAATGGCGTAGCATTTTTCAATGTTTCTCAAGCCATTGAAGTTGTCATATAACCCATCGAAGCTGAATGCATTATCAGTTATATCAAGTGTTCCTAAAATTTCTTTACAATTTGGATATTCCAACATAAAGTTATCGATGTCTTCTTGAGATGAAATCTGCAATCCATCTGGTAAACATTTATCATTATCACAAGCCGTAAATGCTTCATCATAATCTGCACATCCAGCACCGTTGTTTCTAATATCAATGACGACACTGGTACCACTTTCATTAAGTGAGATAAAATCACAAACTGAAGTTATAGTACAGGTCGATAAATTATCATTGTTTTTGATGATTAATTGAAAGAGTTCATCAAACTCTGGTGTGCCCAATCCATTCAAATTTTCCAATTGATTATTGTTGTCAAGCTCCAAAGATTTAGAGAGGTTTTCAATATTTTGAAGACCTGATAAATCTGTGATATTGGTGCTATTGATTTCGAATTTACCCTCAATACTTGTTAGAACTGACAATCCATTAAGATTGGAAATGTTAGCAGATTCAATAAGGACATCGCCCTCAATTGTAGAACAGGCTGGATAGTGCGTCGAAAAATTATCTATATCATCTTGCGTACTTAAAGTGATTCCACCAGGCAAACAACTTTGCCCTAAAACTGGAAACGATAAGATTAAGGTCAAAACAAGGGAGTAAAGAAATTTCATGCTTTTTAGTTTTTTAGTTGCATTAGATATTAAAGATATAGGAAATCTTTTGAAGTCGCTAATTTATGATACGGGTAGAAATGAAAAATGTGGCGGATTTTCAAAATCCGCCACATTAATAAACTCGTTCTATTTTAGAGTTTTATAGTTTTAATATCCGCTTGATAGCGGTTCCTTCTTCCGTTTGTATTTTTAAAAATAAGATGCCTTTTGTCTCCTCTGGCAACTGAATAAAATCATTGCCATTCATTTTTTCAACCAAAAGAATACGACCTGTGGGGTCGGAAAGGGTTACAGTTGCCGAGCGCAATCCTTCCCCTTTTATAAATAATTTACCAGAAGTTGGATTTGGGTAAATTTTGAATTTTGCACTAAAAGCATCTTCGACACCTGAAAGCAAATCCATACCATCGCAATCTTCATCAATGCCGTTGTCAGGAATTTCAATAGCATCTGGATTGATACCTGGGTTCGTATCGTCGCAATCTTGAAAAACGAAAAACCCATCATTGTCCATATCGACGATAGAACTAACCATTACATTCAGCGCGGTGTTGGTAATAATCGGTGGATTGAAATCAAAGAAAATACTTGCCGTATTTTCAATGTCAGTAAACTCACTCAAACCTCCATTAGATTGAATACTGAACATGACATAGCCATTACTACCTTCAAAATCAGAAGTGCTATCAGGCAAGAAAATATCTGAAAAATCGAAGGTCACAAGTCTATTTTCAATAGTGGTGCTCAAGTTTTCATAATGACTACTTCCCAAAATTTTGAAAGTGGATAAATCCAATTGCTCACTGATTTCATCTTTAATCGCTACGTCTTTGGCGAAATCATTTCCTGTGTTTTGGAAACGGATGGTGTAAATTAATTCTTCATCGAATTGAGTATAATTTCCTTCTCTTGATGGGAGCACCAATTTATCATTTGGGTCATAGGCACAACGCAACTCAGCGAGGTATTCGAACTCATCTGAGCGGACGGTCATACCATTATCATCAAAATTGACGAATGATTTGAAAACTAAATTTTGACCAATTGTGAAATCATTTGGCCCAGGTATCTTTAATAGAATTTCTTTGGTAATTGAATTGCCAGGAGGCACATCACTAATTATCCATCCAAATTCGTTGGCACTACTTGTTGTGTTTGGCTGGTCAATGTATTGGACATCTAAAATGTTACCATCTATTTCCAACCATAACCATCCATCGGTGGTAGTTGTACCGATGTTTTTTGCGGTGACTTCAAATTTTATAAACTCATTACAACGCGTCGGTGGAGCGGAAATGAACGTCGCCATTTTTCCACCTTGCACTTCTGGAGAAATTCCAAATAAAACGGTATCGCAGTTATTACCAGTCATCAAATCTACACTTTGGACTCCATTGCCAGAAGTGATTCTCCAATCCTGAGGTGTGTTTAACGTGAGTGAATAAATGTCTACAGGAAGCAAGACTCTGCTCAGCGAATCTGGATTTCCAAACAATGTATAACCAAGCGGCTGTAAATTTACAGAAGCATCTCCATAAAGTGTTTCGGTTGGTTGACGGATGCCATCTTCATTCACATCATAGAAAGTTCCAAAACGTATTTTTCCTCTTGAAACATTACAGTTAGCTTCGATGTCATCTTTATCAAGACAGCCATCATTGTTATTGCTGATGATGCTGAAACCACCATTTGAAAGATAATTGCAAATGGGTCACCGAGGCGTCCGTTCAA
>CALHBQ010000456.1 GCA_937930815.1 uncultured Saprospiraceae bacterium
AAAAACAACTTCACTGCCTCAGGACTTTCACCATCCGCTGTACAAAGATTTTCTTTCATGTCTGCCAAGTATCTTTGCTTAGATCCTTTAACAGCATAACAGCAATCACCTTTCAAATCAAATTGGAAACGACCTGAGTTATCAGTGACATAAGTACCGATTGGTTCTCCATCGCAATCATCTGTAACTTCGATTACAGCGCCTTCCATCGGAAGACCAGTTCCATCATCAAATACGATACCTTCCAAAGAGTATTTTAAAGAAGGTTCCAATGGAATTTCAACTCTCCCATTTTCCAAGTCATTGGTACAAGCTTCTTCTTCGTTTTCATTGTATCCATCAGCAGATGCGTTGAAGTTACAACACGCAGCCAATTTCATTTCAATGATAGCCGTACCATCTTCGCCAGTTACTAATTCTCTTCCGTTACAATCTTCCAATACAACCGCACCTTCGATAGGCTCGTCCGTTTCAGAATCGTAAACATATACTTCAACAGGAACTGCTACTTTTTTGAAAGAGTAGATATCATCTCCACCAACACCACCTGCGCGGTTAGAAGCGAAGTATCCACAAGTTCCAGCTTCATTGAAGATTACACCCAAATCATCAGAAATTGTATTGATTGGGAATCCAACGTTTTCAGGAATTGACCATTCACCAGGTACTTTTTCTGTTGTGTAGAAAATATCCAAACCACCCAATCCAATCAATCCATCAGAAGAGTAGTACAAACGATTGTTGATATCCATGAATGGAAAAACCTCACGTCCTTCTGAGTTGATAGCTGGGCCTAAATTTTCTGGTGGTCCCCATCTTCCACTTTCTTTTTTAGAAAGGTAGATGTCCATATCTCCAAAACCACCTGGCATGTCCGATGCGAAATACAAAGTGTTTCCATCTGGAGAAAGTGCTGGGTGCGCAACAGAATATTCATCACTATTAAAAGGAAGACTTTCTAAGTTACCGAATTTACCATCAGAAACTTCAGATGCAGAGTAAACTTTCAAACGAACGTATCCTTCATCATCTTTTCCAACTTTACGACCGATAATGTTATTTCTGGTAAAGAAAATTTCTTTTCCACCTGGAGCGAAAGTCACCACAGCATCGTGATATTTAGAGTTCAATTTGTTTCCAAATTTTTCAGGACGTGCGTAAACGAATTCACCGCACATGCCGTCTTCTCCTTTTTCAGTTTCTTTAGCTTCTGAGTAGTATAGCTCCAAGAAAGGTTGACCAGTCCAGCCATGCTCTCTTTTTACCATGCTACCTTTATCTCTATCAGAAGCGAAGATGATACCGTCACCATAGTAGTTAGGCCCAAAATCATCCAAATCAGAGTTGAAGTCTAAGTGCTTTACTTCAAAGATGCCAGCACCTTTGGTCATCAACTCTTGTTCGTAATCACATGCACGAGACAAGTATTGTCCACGCAAATCATCAGGAACCGCTTCGATATATTGGTTGTACCATTCTCTGGCCAACTCACATTTGCCATTGCGTTGTAGCATTTGGCCGTAGTGTAATTTTGCAATCGGTTCTGCTTCAGCCAATCTTACGACTTGACCGTACCAAAACTCGCCATTACCCGCATCACCTATTTTTCTATAAGCTTCTGCGATATTGATTTTGGCTTCCGCCACATCATTTTTTTCCAAAACTTGATTGTAAATCTCAATTGCTTGGATGTAATTGAGATTGTCCATCATCCTTTTGGCTTGTTTTAATTTTGAACTCTGTGCGTTGGCTCCTACAGCTAAGAAGAAGATCAACAAAACAGAGAGTACATTTCTGGACATCATTTTTGCAGATTTGAAATGGTTAATAGATTTAAAACGAATGTCTAACCGGTTGAGTGTTGTTTTTAAATTCATTATGAAAAATTAAGCATTCGATTATTGGGCATATTTAACGCCCATAAATATAAATAATTTTAATATCAGTTTCTTTTAATTTTAGAAATAACGTGGTGTAACGATTTTCTTAGTTCTGTAATTGAACTCGTATCCCAACATTACCTCGAATGAGCCATTTGTAACTTGACTCAACTCTGTCAATGGATAATCATAAGCAGCACCGAAACGCATTCCATTTGACATGAACCAAGAGAACCAAATATCCGCTGAATCAAATGAACTGGTTGCTTCTGAACCAAATCCTTCAAATGCAGAACGGAAAGATGCACCTAACCAAAATGTTTGTTGAAACAAGAAAGAAAGGTCGATGTCAAATTCTGTAGGAGCTCCAATACTTTGAAACTGTGTTTGCTTGTCAGCTGCTGCAAAAAGTCCTACATTTTTTATCAACATAGATGGTTTGAATACCAATGCATCTCCTTTTACTGGAATTGCTCCTCCCATAGAGAAGAAGTAGTGTCTTGCTTGACGTGCATAGATATCAGTTGTAATATTTTCTCTCAAATCATATTCTATAAGGTGTGGCGATGCAAAACCTGCATAGAATTTTGGTGTTGAAAAATAAACTCCAGTACCAAAATTTGGTAAGAAGCTATTTTGATCATCTAAGAAAGAAGGATCCGTACCATCTTCTAAGTCCAATAGACTCCAATCAGAAACGTAATTTTCAAACCCACCTTGGAGGCCAACGGATAATTTTTTGTTACCACCCAATGGAATACGGTAAGCATATACTAAATTGATACCTGTCGTTCTGGTAGGCCCAATTTTATCGTTTATTAAACTAAAACCAACACCAACTCTATCTGACTTAAGAGGAGTATGTGCGGTAATGGTTTGTGTTTCAGGCGCACCTGGTACACTTAGCCATTGATTTCTGTAAAGTGCCGCTATGGCCATGTGCTCATTGGAACCCGCATAAGCTGGGTTGAAAACCAAACTGTTGAACATGTATTTGGTGAACATTGCATCCTGTTGTGCAACCAATGTATTTGCTCCCCCAAAGAGTAGGATGGTAAGTAGGACGTTAAATAAATTTCTCATAATTGTCTTTTTGAAATAGTTTTTAATCTAAGTATTTATTATTCGTGAATATGTTTTTAATAATTGATTGAACACATTCGCATTAAAAAGGGGGCAATTGATGCCAGTTATATTTTTAATAAAAAATATTATTATCGATTTATTTGTAAAAAGCCTTTGAATCGTTCGCCGTTTCCGAGGTCGATTAAATAGAAGTAAGTTCCATCGGGTAAAGACATGTCATTCCATGTACCATCCCAAGAGTTTCTATATCCTTCCATTTCAAATACTAAATTTCCCCATCGGTTTATGACCTGCACTTTATTCTCTGGGTAATTTTCAATACCATCGATAACCCAGGTGTTATTCTTTTCACTTCCACCGGGCGATATTCCGTTATAAATTATCAAAGTATCAGAAACACATCGAACATCAACCACTACCCATGAGGTATCACAACCTATTGTATTGCAAATTCTATACTCAAAACTGTCCAAACCACAAAAATCGTCGTCTGGAGCGTAATTGATCATACAATTCGCAGTAGTATCTGCGGTACCATTAATGGGAGGAGTCAAAATTTCGAGTAAAACCTTTGTGCCGGGAATGGTATCATTAACCGTCACATCTATAATAAGGGGAGTATCTTGGTCTGTTGCAATTGTATCGTTTACTGTGACTGGGGGCTCCATCGTCATTGTATCATTCGGGTCTGGAATGACTACAATTTTGAAAAAAGTAGTGTCACAAATATCATTCTCGTTACATATAATAACACAAGCACTATCCGTGCCAAGTCCAACTGCCTGAGTTTCAACACATAAAGTTACACTATTTGGGTTAAAGATGACAGAGGTATCGGCGAATTGAGGACAAACGTTCGTAAATACATCCACATTTCCTCCTATTTCATCATTAACTAAACAGTAAAGCGTATCTGTTCCAAGTGTCAAGGTATCACAGATAGTGGTGGTCTTTGGTACTAAACTGGAAATGATAACACAAGTCGTATCTGAAAAACCTCGATCATCCACTACAACCAAACAGGCGGTATCAATACCTGGATTGACTGCGGCATAGTTGACGCAGTACGAACCATTATCTTCATAAATTGAAAAAACTGCTGAAGTTCCTCCAGACGCGGGACATACATTTTCAAAAGAAACAACATCACCACTCAACTCTCCGATATTGATACAAAAATCATCTGACTCGCCAACATAGAGTGAATCATAAAAATATTCAGTCTCAGGAAAACAATCAGGTTCAAAAGCAGAAACGATTAGTGTCTGTGTTTCGCAAACGCCATTGATATCGCAGATTACAAAACAAGCCGTATCGGTTCCACAAGTTACACCTTGATACTTAATGGTTGTTGAGCAATTGAATTCTGGATTAATCAAAAAATTGACAGAAGGAGAAAAGTTATTACTACATTCGTTGTAGATGGTATCGATAGGCCCCGTTAGCATGGAAGTGTCCAAGCATCGGGTTCTAATTTCTCCCAAGTCGAGTGAAAGGGTATCATAAATAATAGTGTCTCCAACAAGGAGGGTTGACATTTCGTTTTTGAAACTATGGTCAGTTTCTACCGCCTCATTGGCGAGTAAAAAAGACAGGTTACAAAAGCAAAGCAACAAAAGTAAGTGTGTTCGGATATTCATCAGATTGCAAATTTAGATTGGAGGGAAAAGCCCTCGTTTTCTCGTTCAAAAATCAACTCGCTTGTGGGTATGGTTATGTTGATTTTAGATATTATGATTTATCGACATATAAACCGAAAATCATGCCAATT
>CALHBQ010000457.1 GCA_937930815.1 uncultured Saprospiraceae bacterium
ATTTTTAAAAACTTTGGTTTTCGATATTTCCCGATGTAAAGACTCAATAGAAAACCTCCCACCGTTAGAAAGGGTAGCGCCAGGTACAATACGTGCTGAGCAAAATCTTGATTAAAAAAAACAGCTCGGCTTTTAATAATAGATTGGATGAAAAAGTAAAACAAGAATTGTCCGATTCCTAATCCTATAAAGATGATTCGTGCAATTTGTAATTGACCTTTGATGGCTTCGTTCATGATTATTATGGTACTTTCAAGTAACCGTAACCGTCCACAAATATTGATAAGCAATTCGAGTTTCTTTTTGCACCAACCTTCGTTAGTTTTTATTTCAATAGCTAAGCCTATTCAAATAAAAATGGCTCGATTGTTACAAAAATAATTCTCGACTTTTTCTATCAATATTTATGACCGTTTACGTAATTTTAAATTTGTTTGACAAACATAATTCATTGATAATCAAATACTAAGAAAATGGAGGATAATAAGATCATCGAAAACAAAGAATTGAATATTTGGGAAGCATCGGTGCCCGTTATGATATTGATTGGGCTTCTGGCCTACAATATAGTCTATGCAGATGGAGGATTGCTCGGTGATTATTCCAACCATTATATTTTATTGATTGGAGGTTTGATAGCTGCGGTGGTTGGACTTTTCAATAAGGTTTCAATCATGGGGATGGTCATGGAAGTTTTGGATAACCTCAAAAGTGTTTTTGTCCCCCTGATGATTTTGTTGTTGGTTGGTGCATTGGCAGGAACTTGGATGGTTAGCGGTATCGTACCTGCAATGGTTTATTATGGATTACAAATTCTCAATCCGACTATATTTTTGGCGGCTTCTGTAGTGATTTGTGCAATCATTTCATTAGCAACAGGTAGCTCGTGGACGACTTCAGCGACCGTTGGCATTGCACTAATTGGGATTGCAGGTGCAATGGGCGTTTCAGCGGGAATGGCAGCAGGTGCTATCATCTCAGGCGCATATTTTGGTGATAAAATGTCTCCATTGAGCGATACGACCAATTTAGCGCCAGCCATGGCAGGAGGTGAACTGTTCAGTCATATTCGATATATGATGTACACGACGATTCCTTCTATCATTATTACCATTATCATTTTTGCAATTATTGGTTTTTCAATGGAAACGACTGGTTCTGTTACAAATGACGGTTTAATTGAAAAATTGCTAACCACCAAATTCAATATTACGCCAATGCTATTTATAGTTCCATTTGTGGTCGTTGGAGCGATTATTCTAAAAATGAAGCCATTGATTGCTTTGGGTATTGGAGCTGTTTTAGGTGGCGTGTTTGCGATGATTTATCAACCAGCTGTGCTTCAAGAATTGAGCAGTTCAAATATCGGTTCAGTTATAAAAGCATTTACTTCAAGTACAGAGTTGGCACTTCCTGCCACAGAAGAATTTCAAAGTTTAGATGATGATACAAAAAGTAATCTGTCCAAATTACTAAGTGGAAAAGGAATGGAAGGAATGCTTTGGACCATCTATTTGATTATCGCAGCAATGGTTTTTGGAGGGGTGATGGATGCCATTGGTGCCTTATCGAGAATCAGCTCAGCTTTGTTGAGTTTATCGGATTCAGTTTTTGGATTATTTGCCAGCACAGTAGCAAGTTGTTTGGCCCTCAATATCACTGCAAGTGACCAATATTTGGCTATCGTCGTGCCTGGTAAAATGTTCGCAAAAGCATACGAAGAGAAAGGCTTAGCGCCCGAAAATTTGAGTAGAACGCTCGAAGATGCAGGAACAGTAACCTCTGTTTTGATACCTTGGAATACTTGTGGCGCTTATCAATCTGGCGTACTCGGAGTTTCTGTTTTTGACTACTTTATTTACGCGATTTTTAATTACATCAGCCCGTTTATGACGCTACTTTTCGCGGGATTAGGCATCAAAATCAAGCAATTAGTCGTTACAGAAAAATAAATTTTGTGACATAATAAAATTTTAATTTTATGTCGTTTTGTAAAATGTTTTATCGTTATACGGTTTTTTTAAGTGTTAAAATTTGGAATATATATGAATAGGCTTTTCTGATTATCAATTTTTTTTTTCTACATTGGTACCGTTAATGGAAAAATACCTACTATTCTATTTATCATTTTAACCATATTTTTAACCAACTTAAATTTTATAATTATGATGGCTTATTTACCGACAATCATCTCTCTACTTAGTGGAGCAGCTGGTGGGAACGTCGCAGGTTCTTTAATGAAAGGAAGTTCTCTTGGAACACTTGGTAACTCAATCGCTGGTATTCTTGGCGGTGGTGTTGGTGGTTCTGTATTAAGCATGCTTGGAATGGGTGTAGGAGATGCATCTGCAGGTTTAGACATCGCGAATGTACTTGGTAGCGTAGCTTCAGGTGGAGTTGGCGGTGGTGTTGTAATGGCAGTTATCGGCCTTGTAAAAGGAATGATGAATAAGGGTTAATATATATACCAACAAAACGAACGAAAAAACAACTCTTATTTTTAGTTTAAAACTAAAATCCGGAACGGTGCAAACTGTTTCGGATTTTTTTGTTTCGCTCTATGGCACCTAATCGTACCCTGAGCGAAGCCGAATGTGTACCCTGAGCGAAGCCGAAGGGCACACAAGCGGAGACCTTTGTTTCATGTTTGTACTCTTCGACTTCGCTCAGAGTACGCAGATTTATTTCTTGAAAAAAGTATCCAAAAACGCCTGATATTCTTCAGCCGATTCTAACTTTTTCAAATCCTTCACCGAAACCTCTTTCATTTTAATAATCCAACCTTTTGTAAAAGGAAACTGATTGATGAGGTTGGGATGAGCTGCAACCTCTGAATTGATTTCTACCACCTTTCCTGAAATAGGAAAGTGAATCTCAGTCGATACTTTATCGGTTTCGATGACAGCGAGCAAGTCCTCTTTTTTATAAAAAGTATCCACTTTTGGCAGTTCAATTTTTTGAATATCTCTGAAAAATTCTTGTCCAAAATCAGTAACACCCACCAAGAAGTAGTCTCCTTCTGGTTGGACCCAAAGTTCTCCTTCATGATAAAATGCGTTTTCTAAGTAACTTTTCATCAGATTAGTACAGTTTTTGCAAAAATATAAATACCAGCCACAATCCCCTCCGATTGGCTTTAATTCCAATACAATGCACAAAAATCTGTACAATGAAAGGAGGCGATTTACAAAAAAGAGATATTTTTCTCTTAACTAAGATTTTTAATCCACGAAGTAAGGCGATTTTTATATTTGGTTTGTCCCAAACGAGCCATAAAATTGAAATGGGTATCTCAGTTTTTAATAAAAATGATGAAGTTGAATTGCACGAAGCAGTTCAACGTAGCATAGATAAAACTCCAACAGTTTTCATTTTTGGTAAATTAAAAAATTTAGATTTTACGGAATCTGTTTTTGTTTTCAATTTTTTGGACAAAAGGAGAAGCTCAAATAAATACCTTTATTCCAATCATTTAAATGGTGAAATGCAGTATTTGATGCCTGCCAGATCAAAGCGTCCCTACTTCATTCATTTCATGTCTGATGGTTCCAAAAGAACTAAAATCATTAGAAGTTTTAACCGAGTACTTTTCAACTTTGGATTGAAACAAATGGTTTGTGATGGCAGTTTCTCGACGGTGGGAAGACTCCCTTTTTGGTTTGACGAAAAAGAACATTTTTCATTTCAAATGGGAACAGGAGAGTTGGATATGATTGTTTTGGCAACGGGAAATGAACTTTACCCAGATCACTATATGAAAGTTCCATTGAGTCGTGAAGGTGGTCTGACTATCAGCCGAGAAGCTGAGATTTTGAATTATCTCAAAACGGCTGAATTTGAATACCTGGACGTGCCAAAAGTAATAGAACATCGCCAGAGATTGGTGATTACCAATATTTGCCCAGCAACACAGTATGCCAATAATGAGTTGACTTTGCCACATCTTCGCGCCATCAAAGAACTCTACGATTTTACTTTTGCAGAAAAAAGATTGGGCAGTTTGAAGATTTGGGAGGAAGTCATCGACGATTTATTACTTTTAGAAAAAAGAATATCGCAAACAAGTGGCTCTATCAAATCAAAACTGAAAGGTGGTTCCAAAATTCTCTGGAGAATTAAAGAAGAATTTTCTGAAGGGGAACGGATTCCAACTACTTTGGCGCATGGCGATTTTTCGAAAGAAAATATGTTTATTGGAAAAGAAAAAATCCATGTCATAGATTGGAAAAATGCGGAGCAATTGCCCCTATATTTTGACCTTTTCCATTATATCTTCATGACCGATTTGGCTACTGAAAAAAGTGCTTTTCATATCATTTATGATAAAATCGAGCAGATTTTTTGGGATAATAACTTCCTCAAAAACTTTGAAGATTATCAATTGGATTGGAAACGAGCGTTCCGTTTTTATTTATTAAAAACGATTCCAAGGTATCTGATTAATATTGAAGATTTTGGAAATTTGGACTCGAAAGATAAACTTAAAGTAGAGCGATTAATCGATGCGCTGCATGCTGTGAAAAGCAGACAGTTGGCGACGGAACGATTGAAATAAGACTAATAGTTGAAAATTGAAGGTTCAATGTAAAAAGCTCCTTGTAGATAAGTCAAAAAAAAGAATTGATATTTGCTTTACTTTTCTAATATATATAACTACTTTTGCGCCTCTTTTTGAAAAAGTAAATCAAAGTTGTAATGAAAAAAGATACGCATCCGAAAGAATATAGATTAGTTGTATTTCAAGATTTGTCAAACGGTGAAGAGTTTTTGACTCGTTCATGTGTAGATACGAAAGATACAATTTCTAAAGATGGAACAGATTATCCATTGGTAAAGTTGGAGATTTCAAGTAAATCACATCCATTCTTTACTGGTAAAATGAAATTTGTAGATAGTGCAGGACGTATTGATAAATTTAATAAGAAATTTACCAATTCTCGC
>CALHBQ010000458.1 GCA_937930815.1 uncultured Saprospiraceae bacterium
GCACGAATTGTTCCTTCAGCAGCTTCAGATGGATTGGTAGCACCAATCAATGTTCTGAAATCTGCCACTGCGTTGTCTTTTTCTAAAATAGCAGCAACGATAGGACCACTTGACATAAATTCTACCAATTCACCATAGAAAGGTCTTTCTTTGTGAACTGCATAAAATTGTCCTGCAGTTGCTGGAGACAATTGTGTCAATTTCATCGCAACGATTCTGAAACCTGCATTGTTAATCATTTGAAGAATGTTACCAATGTTTCCTGCTTTTACTGCATCAGGTTTTATCATTGTGAAAGTTCGATTTGTAGCCATTATTTATCTTTTATTTATTTGTGAATTAAAATGGATTTAAAATAATGCGGGCAAGCCCGCTCTAAATTCGGCCGCAAAGGTATATTTTTTATTAATAAGTAAAAAGGGCTATTTTTTTGATTTGGAAAAAACGGAAATGTTATTGGGCTGAATAATTGTTCTAAACCCTAAATTTGAATAATAACTTAAAAAGTTAACCATGCTAAAAGTTGGAATCACAGGCGGGATTGGAAGTGGAAAAACGACAGTTTGTAAAATTTTTGAAAGATTTGGGATACCTATATATTATGCAGACGATAGGGCAAAATTATTAATGAAAACTAATGCAGGAATTATTGATAAAGTAAAAAATATCTTCGGTAATAAAGCATACCTGAAATCTGGAGAGCTCAATCGAAAACATATTGCAAGTCAAGCTTTTTCTACTCCAGAAAAATTAAAAGCACTAAATGAAATAGTCCACCCCGCTGTGGCTAAGGACACTTTAGATTGGAATAATGAACAAGAAAATGCTTCTTATACATTGAAGGAAGCTGCGTTGATTGTTGAAACTGGAGGGCATAAATTACTGGACAAATTAATTGTCGTTTCTGCACCACAAGATGTTCGTATTCAACGAGTTATGGATAGAGATGATGTTTCGAAAAGTGCCGTTTTAGCTCGAATGGATAAACAATTACCTGAAGAGGAAAAACTCAAACATGCAGATTATATCATCAATAATGATGGAACTCAAAGCCTACTTTTACAAATCTGGAAAATACATATTGAATTAAAATCTTTGTCTAAAACAATTCAATAAAAGTAATCTTGTTTTATGTAGAGTTATTCAGATAATCAACTTAACACCAATGAGATTTAAAACCATAATTATTCTCCCATTAATCTTTTTCACCTCCTCGATTTTAGCGCAAAAAGGTATCGAGCTAAGCCTTGGAGCAGGGATTTTTAGAGACCAATTTAAAGTTTTAGATGGAGGTCAACATATTCGTCCACAGTTCGAAGATTCAAACTCAATCAGTTTACTTTTAAGGAAAGAGCTTTCAAAAAATTTCGGAGTTGAAACAGGTTTGACATACAAATATTTGCGAGGAGATTATTTCAACAGGGTGTTTCATGGAAGATTTAATCACCTAATGATTCCTTTAAAAGGAAGTGGAAAATTTGAATTAAGTAAAAAAAATAAAATCTATTTTGTCCCTTCAGCCAGTGTTTTTTATTTAACAAATGCATTGGGCTCCGATTCTCATAGATCAGACGAATTTGAGAATATGTTAAACTGGGGACCTGACACCCCTACTTTTTCTTACACCACACATTCAAGCTTTAGTGGCAATACATTAGGAGTATCAGGAGAATTGGCTTTAGAATTTGTTATTTTCTCAAAGCTTACCTTTCATCTTGGCTATGAATACTCAACTGCATTTAGGGATGTTTATCTCAATGAGATACAATATTTCGCTGAAGGAAGAGATACTTTCACCGCAACTATCAGCTCAAAAAATCAATACCGAGGTTACAATATTAGCTTTTACTACCCTATTGATGGAAGTCAGAAAAACTAAGCACATTATCAGAAGGTGTATTGATATCTAATATCCTTTCAAAGGTGGAATCTACCGTGAAAATTTCTAATAGAACTTCAGATTTTGGTGGATTGGTTTTGATGGTAGCGTAACCAATGACACTGGCTTCGATATTGGCACAAGTACTTCTTAATCTTCTTGTAAAAGCCGTTAAATTGGCCTCATGCCCTATCGAATCAACTGAGGAAGATGCAGGAAAAAAATCCTCAGAAATAAAGTTTATTTCATCCGCTACATCACGCTTATCATAATTAGCAAGTCCAATAATTAATTTATCACAATCTGTTGTTGGATCAGCAGGTTCGTCTTGGCAAGAGTAAGTTATTACGCTAATCAAAAATAGAATTGGTAAGATTTGTTTCATGTTGAATTGTTTATCGGACAAATATCACCTTTGAAAAGGATTTTTTGCATCAGAAACCTGACATTTAGAAGAAATTAACTTGGATTACTATTTCAATTCAACCAGTTTGCAGACTTTTGAGCCTAAATATATTTTGAATGTCGAACAAGAAAAATTATTCTACCCTATTTTTACTCCTTGCCTTTGCATTAATCGGTGCTGGAGCATGGTGGTTTACTAAAGAAGAAAAAACAAAATCTCAAACTGACTTGATAAAAGAAGGAATGAGATTCGCCACTAAAATTTCTGATATCCATAAAATTTTCATCGCTCCTCGGGATGGTGAAACCACAACTTTTGTAAGAGGAAAAGGAAAAGACTGGTTAGTCAATGGCACCAAAGCGAATCCGAATGTGATGAAAAATTTATTGGAAACATTGGGACGAGTTCAGGTAGATTATATTCCTACCAAGGCTAGTGTTCCGCCTATCATAAAGGAAATGGCAGCAATTGGTATTAAAGTAGAACTCTATGACAAAAGTGATTCGAAATTTAAAACGTTTTACGTAGGAGGCTCGACAAACAACGAACTGGGCACCTACATGATCATGGAAGGAAGTAATCAACCCTATGTAACGCATATCCCGAATATGCAAGGAAGTTTGAGGTGGCGGTTTACACCAAAAGGAGATATCTGGAAAAATAAAGGAATCTTCGAAGAAGATCCTGATAAAATTACAGCGATTAGTATTGAATACCCTACTCAAAAGAGTCATTCCTTCAAGCTTAAAAAAGAAGGTTCAAATTATAACGTCTCACCGTTTTATGAAAATCAGTTGAATAAAGGGAGCAATATAAATCCCGTTGCCGTTCGTTCATTTTTAAATGGGTACAATCGAATATTAGCGGAGGGGTTTGAAAATAAGAATTCGAAAAGAGATTCTGTTTTACTCACTCAGCCATTTAGTATCATAGAGTTAGAAACCGATGGTGGTGATAAAAAAACAGTCCGATTTTTTCCTCAAGATGCTGACAGAAAAGATAATGTTACTGGAGAACCTTTGATGGTTCATCGCTACTATGTCGATATGAATGGAGAGGATTTTATGGTCGCGCAACAACGGGTGATTGGCAAATTATTTTGGGGTTACAATCAATTTTTTGAATAATGAAAAGATTCATAATTCTCGGTTTTTCGATTTTTATATTTTTTAGTTTTTCCAAAATTGATTGGGGTTTTTATGCGCATTCGCGTATTAATTATTTGGCTGTTTTTACGCTTCCAACTGAGGTAATCGGTTTTTACAAAAAGCACATTGACTACATCGAAAGAGAGGCCGTTGGCCCTGACAAACGTCGTTACGCCTCCAAACATGAGGCAGTTCGTCACTACATTGATTTGGATGTTTGGGGCACTCCACCCTATGATGATTTACCCAGAAATTGGATTGATGCTTTGATTTCAAAAACGACACTTCATTATATTTCTACAAATGGAGACACTTCACAAGTCACTGATAGTCAGTTTATTGAGTTAGAAAAATTTGAATGGCGGTACAATACCTTTTTTAGAAATAATGTTTTGAAAAACTATTACGAGGACAATTTCAACTTTGATTGTGATAGTTTAAAATCGATTTTGAAAAACTCAAATTTTGATTGTCAAACCGCTTTTGCAGTCGATCATCTTTCTGAATTTGGAATCCTACCTTGGCATTTGCAAAGCATGCAGCACAAACTGACCAAAGCTTTTGAAAATAGAGATTTGAAAAGAATTTTAAGATACTCCGCCGACTTTGGTCATTACATTGGAGATGCACATGTGCCACTTCATACGACTGAAAATTACAACGGACAACTCACCAATCAACGAGGCATTCATGGCTTTTGGGAAAGTCGTTTACCAGAACTTTTTGCAGAAGAGACTTACGACTTTTGGGTCGGCCAAGCCGAATATATTGAAGACAAGGAATCCTTCTTTTGGGACATCGTTTTGGAAAGTCATTCTTTAGTTGACAGCGTCCTATTAATTGAAAAAGATCTTAGTCAAAAATTTCCAAAAGAAAAACAATATTGTGTAGAGGAACGAGGTACTATTTTAGTTGAAACGCCATGCAGAGATTACGCTGCTGCATTTAATAAAAGAATGAACGGAATGGTCGAGCGGCGATTTCGTGATGCTATCTTAGCCATCGGTTGTGCCTGGCACACTGCTTGGGTTGATGCTGGAAGTCCAAAGTTAGATTTCGAAAAGGTCGCTAAAATTGAAAAGGATGAAGAGTTGGAAAAGGCTTTTCGTGGTGGTAAGATAAAAGGTCGCGAGCATTCGAATTGATAATACCAAGGCTGGTCGAGGCTGCCTCATAAGACCTAATGCGGGGAGTTTTCAAAATCCACCACATTTATAAGTTGTTCATAATCAACAACTTAAAGATATACTCGATTTTGAAAATCGATTAGAAATGCGAATCAGGGTTTAAAATATCCAAATAGAGATAGCGGCAGCTATTCTTCCAAAGACATGAACAATGAGTCCATTGTTAGATCTAACTTTAGAAGCTCTTTGGATATCAGTTTTTTCAATTAACCAGTTGAATAAAGATTCAATAGGTTGCCTTAATCGAGAAACTGCTGTTGAAAATAATTTATTAGCAGCATGTTTAAATTGCCGAGTTTGAATAGTTTCTCCTTTGACTAATTTAACTGGAGTATAAATACAGACACCATGTTCTTTTTCAAGAGATTTAGTCAAATCTTTTTTAGAGTATGCTTTGTCTCCAATGACCGCTCGGTCTTTTAATCGAGGTAAGATTTCTCTTACTGCATTGAGGTCATGTTCTGATGATTTTGTCAAACAGAAATACTCAGGTAATGGTAATTTTCCTTTTCTATAAAAAGCGATTCCATGTAATTTAGCTCCATAATAATGTAGCTTTTTCGTGGAACAATACCCTTTATCAGTTAAGTGCGAAGCTACTTTTCCGCTTCTTTTTCCACTGCAAGTTATGATGGGCATTGAATCCAAAAGACTAATGTCAAATCGGACACCCAAGGAATCAACATCTTTTAAAAGACATGCGATTAAAGGTGGAAATACTGAGGATAACCGATTCAGGCGGTCATTAAAAGTTTGATAAGAAGGCAATAGAGGAAACCAATCATGCAAATACTTTAGAGCATAATTATGAATGGATTTAACCTTGTATTTTTCTTCTTCAATCATACTGAATATATAAATTGTCAACAACTCTTCATCTGTAAAGTCTGGTGAATTGTTGTTGCTAAATCTTTCGCAATGCCAGCGAAGTTCCTTATCATAGCACTCGCAGATGTAGTAATAGAGTGCGATTAGTTTGAAAACGTCCATTTTCAAATGTAGGACTCTTTAACTATATCTGCGTTTTTTGATTTTTCAACCCCTGATTCGCATTAGAAGTAATTTTAAATAAAAATCACCTTAAATCCTATCAAAGTCCTCTCCTATTCATTTCCTCCGAAACTAAAGCAAACTCCCTCGACATATCACCAGTCACTGCTGAGTTCTCCTGAGCTCTTCGAATCAAGTAAGGAACCACATCTCTCACTGGTCCATAAGGCACATATTTCCCAACAAAGAAACCTGCATCAGCGAGGTTGAAAGTAATATTATCACTCATCCCTAAAAGTTGTGCAAACATCAGATGAGGGTGTTGTCGATCAAGGTTGTTTTTTGCGATTGCTTCTGCAAAAAGGCGATTACTGTCTGCATTATGCGTGGCGTTGCATATCGCAATGTGGTCATAATTATCTAAACAAAATTTCAAAGCTGTGTTGAAAGCATCATCCGTCGCTGCTTTATTTGGATGAATTGGAGAGTCGTAATTTAACTCTTGTGCACGCTCTCTTTCTTTTTCCATATATGCACCTCTCACTAATTTTGCACCCAAAATATAACCTTGTTTTTTAGCCGTATCATGAGAGTCCATCAAAAACTGCAATCTATCATGACGATACATTTGGAAAGTATTGAATACAATCGCTTTGTGTCGATTGTATCGCTTCATCATCATATTAACCAGATGATCGATCGAGTCTTGCATCCAAGATTCCTCTGCATCGAAATACAACTTGACATCTTTTTTGGAAGCATAATTACAAAGGGAATCTACCCTTTTTAAAACGGCTCTATATTCGCTTTTTTCTTCTGTATCTAAATCTCGTTCGGTTTGGATCTTTTCTAAAAGGGAGTTACTGGCAAGTCCAGTGATTTTGGTAGAAACAACGGGTACCGTTTGATTTTTAGCTGCAAAATCAATCGCACGAGTCGTTTCGTTTAATGTGTTATTC
The DNA here is from genome assembly GCA_937930815.1 of uncultured Saprospiraceae bacterium. GTDB lineage: Bacteria > Bacteroidota > Bacteroidia > Chitinophagales > Saprospiraceae > JAGQWW01. The sequence goes on from CALHBQ010000458.1 coordinate 6,570, forward strand.
AAATCCTCTTCCGTCTCTTTTCCTTCAGCTCCAAAATCCAAAATAGTGTAAGCCTTATTGGAGTACAATTGGTCAATTACCTTTTGTGTTTCCAATAAAGTTGTTCCTCCTACAAATTGAGAATAAATCGTTTCTTTAAGTGCATATTCGGAAAAAGGTAGCCTCAATTTTACAGCAACTAAGCCCAATTTCGAACCTACATTTACCATTAGCGGACTATTCATCATTTTGAATATCCACGAAGTTTTTTTCAACTCCTTATCCGTTTTACCAGAGAAGGCAATTTTTGTGTTTGAAAAATCAACAACAGGTCCCGTTTGCCCCATAGATTTGTTTATTAATTCGTCCAATTTCTTAATTGAATTTGTAACTGGTTTCCCTAATTCTTCCATATTTCCCATGCCTTTTCGGCTTGCAACTCAAGCATTTCAAGCCCATTTTTAATCTTTGCTCCTCGTTCTTCCCCTCGATGTAAAAATAGCGATTTTTCAGGATTATACACCAAATCATAGAGATAGTGTTTGGCAGTTAGAAATTTAAAAGGAATTTGAGGGCAAGCATCATTTTTTGGAAAAGTTCCTAATGGTGTTGTGTTTATTATTAAGTGATGATTATCAACTACTTCTGCATTTAAATTTTCATAAATTAAATCTCCTCTTAATGGATTACGTGAAACAACGTTATATTCAATTTTATTTTTTCGAAGAACATATTGAATCGCTTTTGAGGCTCCGCCACTTCCAAGTACCAAAGCATTGACGTTTTTTCTTTCTAAAAATTTCAACAAAGAAAATTCAAACCCATATACATCGGTATTGAATCCATATAATTTTCCATCAATAATTTTAATCGTATTAACCGCTCCAACCTCAGCTGCTTCTTTTGAGATATCATACAAATATGAGATTACTTTTTCCTTGTATGGAATAGTGACATTAAGCCCTTTCAAGTTTTGAATGGTTCCTAAAATTTCAATGATTTTATCAATACTTTTCAATGAAAATAAATCATATCGATGATCGACAATTCCCTCCTTTTTGAACTTCGTTGCGAAGTAATCCTCTGAAAATGAGTGACTTAGCGGAAAACCTATTAATCCAAATCTATTTTTCATTTCTGCATTTTAAGTACTACTCAAAAAATAACTTCCCTCTTCAATTCAAAAAATTAGCTCGAAAAATCTCATTGTCAATCAATTTTCCTTCACTAATTTTTTGAAATCGGGAAGTTATTTTTTGAGCGTTTCTAAACAAAACGAGGCGATTCATATTTCATGAATCGCCTCGTAAAGAAAGTTATTTTTTCGGATAATTTATTCCTTAACTTTTATTGCTTCTCTCGAAGATCGTTCTGGAAAAGTAGCCGCTGCCTTATCGTTTTCTGCAATGATATAATATTGCCCTTTTTTATGAAAAGGAACCGAACATCCCCAAATCCCGTCATCCATCGACTCATCGTTACTTCCACCGTTGTCCAACATTTTATATGCTGTAAAATGCTCCTTTTTGTTTTTTCGGTACATCGCTATTGCACCAGTAGCACCTATCAAATGTGCTTGGATAGCAACATCTTCATCAAAATGTAAATCCTCTACCTTCGAAATAACTGGCGGTTCAGTACTCAACAAAGGATGGTTGTTCAAATACTCTTTTCTGCCTTCCATCAACTCAGTCAAACCTACAATTTGAGTTCCTTTAGCATCAGTAGTTGAATTCAAATTTGTCTTAAATGCCTCGTGCGAGTAGAGCTTATTAGCATCATTCATCACTTCCGAATCAATTAATCTTTGAATCGCTTCAGCACGCGTTTTATATTCATTATTATTAAAATTCTCTTTTAAAATAGTTCGAATATGTGCTATGTAGATTTTACGGTATAGTGGATTTTTCAAAATATTGACAATCAAAGGTCTCTTGGCACTATTGTTTTTGAAATGTACCATTGTGCTTAATTTTTGCATTCCCTTAGTATCAAGTGGCTTCCCATTTCCATCAAATTTGAATCCACCAAAAGCTAAATTCAAATCCCAAATCAAAGGAGTAAAAACACCACTTTTTCCTTTGTACATATAATAGTTGTGACTCAATCTACCAGTGTAGCTATCCAAATTTACCAAAACATTGTTCAGTGCATGCATCCAAAGGGTCTGGTCAATGTCTAAATGTTTTGGCAGGTCTTCTTTCTTTTCATTTAAAATTTGAATCATCTTGATGAAATCATTCCAACCTTCGTCTGATTTCAATTCATAATTAGAGGTGTAACATGCTGGATTATCTCCAAGATACATCAGCGATGACTTATCCCCTTTTTTACAAGAAGGAGCAACTTTTACGCCCCATTCAGGATCGCATTTCACTAAAACACCATCATTATCACCGAAGTTATCTTTTAAGAAATCTTTGTCAATCGTTTGGGTATTGCTGTACAATCCCAAGTATTTATCATTGACATATAGCTTTGCGAAGTTACACTTTGGAGCATAGGTATATTTTCTAACGATTTCATAAGCCAAAATCTCTCTTACAAAACTTGGATCACGGAATACATTCGACAATTTTATTTTTTGATACCCACCTGGTAAGGCTTGTTCCTTGTCCTTGTAATCAATTTCAATATTGAATGGCAATTTACTTGAGCCCGTTTTCGTGACATTTTTAAAGGAACTATTCCCTTTGAAACGAACGCCAACTTGCTCGTAGGTTTGGCCTCCAACGACCAATTTAGCAGACATTCGTTGTTTTTTACCAGCATTTTTCATGTTGGTCAATATCTCCGCCCAATTATCCCGTTCGAAATAGATTTTTATTTCTTGAATCTTATCCCATTGAAAAAAGTCCTGCCCAGTTGCGAAAAGGGAAGGAAGAAGGAAAAACACAAGTATTAATTTTTTCATTTATATCTGTTTGTACTTAAGACGTGAAGATTTTTAAATGGTTAAAAATCTGTCTTTTCAAAATTAAGAAAGCGACATACAAACGTATGCCGCCCCCAAATTTATTTCATTTTTTGAAGAATATTGGTCTTTATTCTAAAATAATTTATATGCAATTCGAATACTTCTTTTTCCGCTACTTTTTGTTAAAAAATTGAACAAGAGCTAAGGCTATTCTTAAATTTTTTGCCTCAATTATCGAAAAAATAAGCATCGATTGCTCTACAACTCATTTTAGCATTAAGACTAGTCTTTAATCTTCTGTTAATTCAATTCGGCAATATTAACTTTGTAGGTTTTGAAATTATAATCTGATGGTTCATAACTCATCAAACTTGCATTCTCCGCTCTCAGATAATATTCCAAAGGAACCGCACTGGTTTTAGGTTTCAACTCGCCACCAAAAACATTGTCACCTGCTCTTCCATCATTACTTTTTCCATTATCAAGTAATGTAATTTGTTTGAAATTTCTTTCCCCTTCGTATCTATAGAAAACATCAACTTTTTTAGTGTATTTACTCACTTCTACTTGAAATTGGTAAGATTTTATTTTTTTGTTAGAAAGTCGCTCACGTTTAACAACTTCTTGAGAAACAAATTTCGGTGGAAACACCGCTAATGACTTTTCCTTTTTCAAATAACGCCCTCGCTCATACATCAACTCTTCAATTCCAGGAATTTTACTTTTTGTACCAACGGTTTGCTTGATATTACCTTTGAATTGATCCCAATTGTAAAATTTATTCGGGTCGTTAGAAACATCCATTTGAATTAACCTTTGAAGCGCTTCCGCTCTTTCCAAATATTTTCCACTTACAATCCAATCTTGATTAATAGATCGCATATGAGAAAGATAAACTTTCTTTCTTGACTCATCGGAAAGCAAATTTGAAATCAATGGTTTTGAAAGATTTTGGCTATGAAGAAGCGGCGACATTTTATGCATTCCTTGCAAATTCATATCTGAGCCTGCACCAGTATTTTTGAGGCTCCCAAACGCAAGGTTTAAATCCCATAAAATAGGATTAAATCTCCCATCAGCACTTTGATACAAAAAGTAATTTTCACTGATTTTACCAGAGTAGCTGCCCAGATTCACCAAAACATTATTGAAAGCCAACATCCAAAGTGTCAAATCTACATTTAGCTTTTTATCAATATTTTTTGCGTCGTTATTTAAAACCTGAGTCAGTTTCATCAATTCATCCCAGCCAAATTCAGAACGAATTTTATAATTGTCCATATAACATCGGACATTTTTTTCTTCGTACAAACTTCCATAAACTTGATTGTTACAAATGGCAGGTGGATCTGGATATAGGTTAGGCTCCGCTTTAAAGAAAGTGCCATCCGAGTCTCCAAAATTTTGCTCTAAGAACTTTTTATCAACATTTTCGATATTCACTAAAAGTCCGTAGTAATCATCATTAATTGAAACTTTTGCATAATTTGCTTGTGGTGCGGGGAAATAACTTCTTGCAATTTCAAAACCCAAAACCTCACGAATCATACTCGGATCTCTTCGCGCACTTGACAAATGTATCGTTTGATAGCCCTCATGATTTTGAACTCTATCAATCAAATTCAATTTTATAAGTAAATCATTTCTCTTTTTTTCTGGTTGAAAAGCTCGATCATCAACAATCTGTACCCCTACATTCTGATATTTTCTTCCATTGATCTCTGCATTTCCTATCAAAAATCGATTTCCGTTTTTACGGAGTGTATCCAAAAGGTACTGCCAATTTTCTTCGATAAAGGAGAGTTTTATCTCTTGGATTTTGTCAACTTCATAAAAGTTTGACTCCTGAATCGTCATTTCTTGGCTATAAGTGAAATTTGTAACAGAAAAGCAGAAAAACAGCAATCCGGTAAATAGTGACTTTTTCATTTCAAAGATTATGTCATTTTATACTTAAAATTCCTTGTAGGATTTAACTCACAATGATAAGAATATTTTATATCTAAACTTGCTTATACTATTCAACTTTTTGTTAGGAACAATAAAAATTGGGCTTCTACTAAGAACATATTAAAAAAGGAGTCAATTTTGCTCGATTTGATGCGTCACATTTGTTAGAGTTTTTAAACAAATACAATGGCTAAATAGGTCTAATTTGCATAGCAATTCCCCTCTTTTTATCTGTACAATATTTCAATCCAAAGATGACCGCAACAAATAGTAATTCAGAGGGAAATAACTACAATTTTAGCTCTCCATTCTTAAAGGCACTTTTATCTTCTCAAAACATCTACCTTTTGACCTTTGATATTAATGGTCAAATACTAGACTATTCTGAAGGATTGAAATCGCTTTTTGAAGTTGAAAACGAATTTTACGTTGGTAAAAACATTGAATCGCTTTCGCTTTCAAAATCTGAAAAGCCTTTGATTCTTTTAAATTTCAAAAAAGGCTTTTCCACCTCTCAAAAAATATATGATGTAAAATTCGTTACCGGACAGGGTCGTATTTTGACAATGAACCTAAGTATCGAGCTTTCCTTCAGTAAGGAAAAACTTACTGGTGGGGTTATCCATTTTGAGACTGGAAAACAGAATCTCCAATCTCAAAATGGATTCAATAATTTACTGAGTAAGTCTAAGTTCTTTCTCAAAGAACCGCTGAGAATTTCAAAGCTTTTTGCTGAAAAACTGGGTGAGAGAATAACTAATCAAGAGCCTACCAAAAAAGAATACCTGAACTTCATCATTGATAATATTTCTTCGCTTAATTATTTGGTAAATGATTTAATAATTTTAGAAAATTTAAATGCTTATCATCTTGATTTACAAGATAATAACTTCGAAGAGATAGTTATTATTGGAGTCCAAGAAAGCAAAGGAAGTGATGTAGAAATTCTAAAAAAAGCAATGCCTCAACAGGTGTATTGTGATAGAAGCATGATGAAATTGTTATTAAAAACGATGATTAAATTTTCTGAATTCTACCCAAGTATGTCTCCTAATTATGTAAAGATTGAAGGCACCAATTTAGAAAAAGTAACAAATATTATTTTCAAAATGAGAGATGTATCTTTCCTTGATCACCCATCATTTGCTCCAAATCGATCTTTAAAAAGAATCTCAAACTTACAGACATCGAATACTTCTGGATATGAACTGGTGATAATTGATCAAATCGTAAAATTGCACAACGGTTTATTAAAAATCTCCATAAATGACCAAAGTGAAACTGAAATCGAAATAAATTTGCCTAAGAAATAGATTATTATCAGTTCTACCTTATCTGTTCTCCTTTTTTAGTATTATTGTCCAAATAAAAAAGGAGAAAAATGTTTCAATCAAAAATAGCTGGAATAGGTCATTATGTTCCAAAGAATGTCGTTACCAATGATGAACTATCTTCTTTCATGGATACTTCCGATGAGTGGATTCAGGAAAGAACAGGCATTAAAGAACGGCGCTATGGGAATAGATTTAAAGAAACCACAACCACAATGGGTGCGGCAGCGGCTAAAATAGCCATTGAAAAGGCTGGAATCACACCTCAAGAAATTGATTTCATCATTTTTGCCACCCTAAGCGGTGATTATTATTTTCCTGGTTGTGGAGTTCTTGTTCAACGAGAATTAGGAATCACTGAACAGGAAGTTGGCGCATTAGATATTAGAAATCAGTGTTCTGGCTTTTTATACGGAATCTCTGTTGCCGATCAATTTATCAAGACTGGGATGTATAAAAATATTTTACTCATCGGATCAGAAATGCATTCAATGGGGCTGGACTTTACGACAAGAGGAAGGAATGTTTCTGTGATTTTTGGAGACGGAGCCGGAGCTGTTGTTTTACAACCGACCCAAGAGGAAGGAAAAGGAGTTTTGACAACAAAACTCCATTCCAATGGAATGTATGCCGAGAAATTGGCTCTATTAAATCCGGGAAGTCATGGAGGTTATCATTTAAACAAGATGGGTATTGAGCATGATCTTGGTTACTCCGATGCAAAATATGGGGATGTCTTTATTACTCAAAAAATGTTAGATGACGGTCATCTCTATCCTGATATGGAAGGAAAATTTGTTTTCAAAATGGCAGTTAAAAAATTTCCTGAAGTAATAATGGAGGCACTTGCCGCTGCGAAATTAACACCTGGGGACATAGATCTTTTGGTTCCTCATCAAGCAAATTTGAGAATAAGCCAGTTTATTCAAAAAGTCCTGAAACTTAGAGACGATCAGGTGGTTAATAATATTCAAAAATACGGAAATACCACTGCAGCTTCTGTTCCTATTGCACTTTCTGAAGCGGTTGAATCAGGACGAGTCAAATCTGGGGACTTAGTTTGTCTTGCGGCATTTGGAAGCGGTTTCACTTGGGGCTCTGCTCTGATTCGATGGTAAATTCTATATTAAAAAATAGGTTGAATAAATCTTTTTTCCATTACGGCTGTTTTGGTTAAATTGAGAATCAAATTATATTAGAATCATCTACATGAGAAAAGAATCTACTTTGGAAAAAGAAATTGCTTCACCATATGCAATAACCAAACTTGATTACCAAGCAATACCTCAGCTATCTGAGAAGGATAAAAAATATATTCGCGAAGACGAAAGCCTTCGCCCTTTTTATAAATACTCCCCTACTTTAGACTCTTTTGGACAGGTCTTTTCCGATAAGAAGTTTTCAAAAGAAAAAAGGGAAACTCTGGTCTCAGTTTTAAAAAAGCAGTACAAAAAAATTGGAGTAGAAAAATCAGAATCTGTTTGGGATTCGATTGATGCCTTAGAAGAGGAAAATACTTTTACCGTAATTACTGCTCACCAACCAAGTTTATTTACGGGCCCTTTGTACTATGTGATTAAAATATTTTCAGCTATCAATTTGGCGAATCAACTCAATGAAAAATATCCTAACAAAAAAGTAATTCCTGTTTTTATTACTGGAGGTGAAGACCATGATTTTGAAGAGGTAAATCACCTAAATATTTTTGGCAAAACCATTAATTGGGAGAACACCGAGAAAGGGTCTGTTGGAATGATGAATACTAAAACACTTGACGAGCCATTAGCTCAACTCTTCGATATTTTGGGAGATTCTGAAAATGCTGAAACTCTGAAAAAAGTAATTGGTGGTGCTCATAAAAAGTTTGAAAAGTATTCTGAGGCCGTAACCTCCATGGTTCATGAGTTTTTTGGAAAATATGGATTAGTGGTACTTGACATGAATAATCCAGAATTAAAAAGACAATTTTCACCCATTTTAAAGGATGAATTGGAGCATCAGTCAAGTGGAAAAATTGTAAGGAAAACAATCAAAGAATTAGAAGCGGTTGACTATCCAAATCAAGCCTTCCCTCGTGATATCAATCTTTTCTATTTGAAGGACCAAATGCGAAACCGGATTGAAATTGAAAATGATGTTTATAAAATAGTGGACACTGATTTACGATTTTCTAAAAAAGAAATGTCGAATGAATTGGAGAATCATCCAGAAAGATTCAGTCCAAACGTCATCATGCGCCCCATATATCAGGAATTTTCTTTACCAAACCTTGCCTATATTGGAGGTGGCGGAGAAATCGCATACTGGCTCGAAAGACAAAGTCAATTCAACCATTATAATTTAAATTTCCCCATGCTGATTAGAAGAAATTCTATGTTATGGATTGATGAAGGTTCAAATAAAAAATTAGCAAAATTTGAATTTCCAATACCTAAAATTTTTGAATCAACTGATTCTCTTATTAAAAAAATGGTAATAGAAATTTCAGATCAAACTTTAAAACTAAACGAGGAAATTGCTAAAATTGAAGGCATTTTTAAAGGAATTTTATCCAAAATCACCTCAATAGATAAAGGATTAGAAAAATACGTTTTGGCAGAAAAAACTAAACAAATCAAGGTTTTAAAAAATATTGAATCAAAAATCATTCGCGCTGAAAAGCAAAAGAATGAGTCCTCTGTCAATCAAGTTCGTAAACTGCGCGAAAAGCTATTTCCCAAAGATGGTCTTCAGGAAAGGCATGACAATTTTATTCCATTCTATCTAAAATACGGTGAATCATTCTTTGAAACCTTAAAGAACGAATTAGACCCAATGGATAGGCGATTTACGATTATTTCTGGTTCTTAGGAATCTTCTATTCCTCAATCACAGCAGCAGCAGGTGCTTTATCAAAAAAGGAAAGTAAATCTGCTAATCGAGTCTTTAGATCTTTCCTTTGTATGATAAAATCCAAAAAGCCGTGCTCCATCAAAAACTCTGAGGTCTGAAACCCTTCTGGTAAATCTCTTTTTATCGTTTCTTTAATTACTCTTGGGCCAGCAAAAGCAATTAAGGCACCAGGTTCCGAAAAGTTTATATCGCCTAACATGGCAAAAGAAGCCGTAACCCCACCAGTAGTTGGATCGGTTAAAAAAGAAAAATAAGGAACTCCAGCTGCTGAAAGTCTCGATAATTTTGCAGAAGTTTTAGCCATTTGCATCAATGAAAATGCCGACTCCATCATCCTTGCACCACCTGTTTTGGAAATAATCATCAATGGCACCTTTTCATCCAAAGCTTTATCAATTGCATTGGCAATTCGCTCCCCCATTACAGAACCCATTGATCCACCAATAAAACTAAAATCCATTGCAGCAACAATCATTGGCAACCTATTCACTTTACCTTTTGCAACCGAAATCGCTTCTGTAAGATTCGTTTTGGCTTTTGCAGCTTCCAACCTCTTTTTGTATGGCTTCAAATCAGACCATTCCATATGGTCTATCGCCTGAATTTCTTCAAAGAATAGTTCGTATTTACCATCAAAAATAATCTCGAAATATTGTCTTGAACCAATGCGTGTATGGTGTTCACAGCTTGGACAAACGTAAAAATTTTCTTTATGATCCTTTTGAGTACTTGTTTCTGAGCACTTTGGACATTGAAACCACAATCCCTCTGGCGTTTCTCTTTTAAATTTTGTGGCTGTCTGAATACCATCCTTAAAACGCTTAAACCATCCCTTTTCTTCCATTTTATTTTTTTCTTTTAAGTATTACTCAAAAATGTCTTTGTTCTAAACAATAAAGCATTGCCAGATTCAACTGACAATGCTAAATTAAAATTTTTTCTTATTTGCAAGGATTATATTGGAAGAAAAAGTAGAAGGTAACTTAATAAGTTATTTTTTAATCAAATTTACTTTTCCTTCATCTCCATATGCCTCTTTGGATTTTTTATTATAGGCCAATGCTGCTTCTTCAGGAGTGTCAAACATTCCTAAATGTACCGCTTTCGAATTGACTGAAATAACTGCTCTATAGCGTTTTCCTTCACGGTAAACTCCAGTGTAACCAGTTTTACTACTAGTTTTACGCTTTCTGCTTGCAGTAGCTCTTGAGCGGTATGCAAGATTTTCCAACCGACAATCTAATTTGTTACCATTGTGAGCACCAACGAGCCTGTTAGATTTAGTTTTGGTGGTTTTAAGAAACTTTTCAGCTATGTGCTTATGCAAATATATTGTTTCTGTCTTATATGCATTCTTGGAAGTTTTCCAAGTTTTCTGAAAAAATGCACAACCACTGGAATGTTTCCTTAAATTATTAATGAAGTCTATCTTAACAAGATAAGGATCTGAAGTAAGCCATTCATAAACATCTGCGTCTAACACGACATGTTCATCGGCATTCTTTAATTTTACTTTGTAAAGCACTTTCTAATTTTTTAATTCTAAAATCATATTTGGCCCAACAAGGAGTTATAGACCAAAATTTATTAACATTTGATTATTTGGTTGGGAATTTTGTAGTAAAGCAGTATAACAAGATAAAACCGTAGAAGTTTTATCAATTTATGCAAAGGTAGTAATTCATCTAAAAAACACAAATTTAACAAGATTTTTCTGATCTTCGTTAAATGTTAGATAAACCATTTATTATTTTAAAATATGCGAAATCAATCGATAATTACATCGGTCAAAAGAATAAATCTATTTGGCTGACGAATAATTTTTCCAAGCGATTGGTCCATAAATGGAGATCCGAAGTAGATGCAATTTTGGTGGGCTCAGGAACTGTTTTATCTGACAATCCAAAGTTAACTACGCGATTTAATTTTGGTAGCAATCCGTTACGAGTAGTGTTAGATAGTCAGTTAAAATTAGGTGTTAATAATTACGTCTTCAATAATGAAGCCAAAACTATTGTATTCACAAAAAAAAACAATATTCATCCAAAAACCAAAAATGAGACTAAATATGTTGTTCCAAACAATTGGACATTAGAAGAGATGATGTTTTCTCTTCACAGTCAAGGTATAAGATCCATAATCATAGAAGGTGGACAAAAGATACTTAATAGCTTCGTAGCGAATGATTTATGGGATGAAGCGAGGATTCTTACTGCTAAAAAAGAACTGTTTGTGGGATTAAAAGCACCAGAACTTAATTGTGAACCGATTAAAGAATTTAAGATTTTAACCGATACCCTTCAAATTTACAGTAACCCAAAATCGATTCGTTAAACTTGATTTAAACTTCGTGTTTATGGTGCAGATTATTTGGACTTATGCTCATAGTAATGCTAAATTTGACTATAACTTTTCAACAAATGAGATTTTTAGTTTTAGTAATTTTCGTTGGTTTAATTTCTCCATTTGACCTCAGAGCTCAAACGTCCTTGGAAGATCAAGTTGATGAAATTTCAGTGCCCGACAAGATACTTTGGCTAAACTTGGAAGAAGCAGAAGAGAAGTCTGCTATTACCAACAGAAAAGTTATGTTATTCCTGTTTACAGACTGGTGTGTTTGGTGCAAGAGAATGGAAGAAACAACTTTCAAAAATAATTCAATCGCCAACTATATCAACAGTAATTTCTATCCAGTAAAATTTGATGCTGAACAACAAAAAGCCATTGAATTTCAAAATAAAAACTATTCTTTTCAGGATGTTGAACCAAGAGGTGTACATGAATTAGCCATGGAATTAATGGCTGGCAGAATAACCTATCCAACTATCGCCTTTTTTGATGAAGAATGGGAATTGATTCAATCAATACCTAATTTTCACTCAGCAGATAAATTTGAACAAATTATCACCTATTTCGCAGAAGATTTCTTCAAGAAAACACCTTGGACCTCCTATCAAAAAAATTATGTTCCTATTGATAAAAGGAAATAATTTACCAGAATAAACCTTTCTTTTTTCTACTACTTCTGCGCCCGGTTGTTTTGATGCCAAGCACTCCAAGTAATCCCCTCGTCAATTCTCTTGCAACTGTTCTTCCTACTTGTCTTGTCAATGTACTATCCAATACCTTTTCAGCAGTACTCTTTTCCTTTCTTCTTCTTCCCCGACTACTATTCGTTTGTTTTTTCATTTTTTTCTGGTGCTCTTCTTTTCCAGCTTCTTCGATTTTTGCTTGTAAAATTTCGTATGCACTTTCTCTATCGATTTCTTCATTGTACTTTTTAATAATAGCAGATTTCTTTACCACCAAATCAATTTCCGAGTTGGAAAGGATATCCATTCTTGATTGAGGAGCGCGGAGCAAACAATGAACGAGCGGTGTTGGAGTCCCGTTTTCATTCAGAACAGTAACTAACGCCTCTCCAATGCCCAAACTGGTCAATAGTTTATCGGTTTTGTAATAATCTGTTATAGGAAAATTTTGAGCAGACAACCGAATTGCTTTTCTATCTTTTGCTGTAAAAGCACGCAACGCATGTTGAATTTTCATACCTAATTGGCTCAAAACATCATCAGGAATATCGGTCGGATTTTGAGTAACAAAGAAAATCCCAACCCCTTTCGAACGAATCAATTTGATAATCGACTCTATTTGAGCTTTTAGGGTTTTAGAAGCATTTTTAAAAACTAAATGTGCCTCATCAATAAATATTACCAGTTTCGGTTGCTCTAAGTCTCCTTCTTCAGGAAAAGTAGAATAAATCTCCGCCAACAACTGCAACATAAAAGTTGAAAATAACTTAGGTTTGTCTTGTAAATCAGTTAAGCGGACAACTGAAATCATCCCTCTCCCCTGCTCATCAATTCTCATCAAATCATCTACATCAAATGACCTTTCACCAAAAAATTTATCTGCACCTTGTTGTTCTAATTCGATTATTTTACGTGTAATCGCTCCAACTGATGCAGTCGAAACTCTCCCATATTCTGCCTGAAATTCATCTTTGCCTGCACCTGTTATATATTGAAGTACTTTTCTAAAATCTTTTAAATCCAAAAGTGGCAATTCATTATCATCACAATATTTGAAAGCCACCGCAACAACTCCTTCTTGTGTTTCGGTCAGATCCATAATCTTAGAAAAAAGAACGGGTCCAAATTCAGTAACCGTTCCTCTCAATCGACTTCCTTTTTCACCCGAAAGGGTCAAAAATTCAACAGGACTACCGGAAGCTTTAAAAGGAATACCAATTTTCGAATGGCGTTCATCAATTTTGGGATGGCCATCTGTAGGAACAGCAATTCCACTCAAATCTCCTTTCATATCCATCATCAAAACGGGAACGCTTTGTGCCGAAAGTTGCTCTGCGATAATTTGTAGCGTTTTAGTTTTTCCCGTACCTGTTGCTCCTGCAATTAGACCATGTCTGTTAATTGTTTTTAACGGAATTTTCACCAAGGTATTGGTTTGACATTCTCCATCAAGTACTGCTCCTCCTAATGTAAAACTTAAACCTTCAAACGCGTAAGCTTGAAGCATTTCCTCATTAAATTTATCTTTCATCTTTACTTTTTTAACAAACCATATTGGACTGGTCGCCAAAATAAAAAGAGGTTTCACGATATTACAACGCGAAACCTCTTTTTTTAGATAGAATATGTTTTTAACGAGAATTACTTCTTGTCAGCCATATATTCTTTCAATTTGTCTTTGTGAATCATCACCTCTTTGTAAGTGTATTTTCCTGTTTCAGGATCCTTTACACTTTTGACAACTTTGATGAAATCACGACCTGAGCCTGCGTTAGCCGCACGTTTTCCTACTCTGGAGTTTTTAGATACTTTAGCCATAACAAATTAATTTGTCAGTGAAATAATTTATTTGATTTCTTTGTGAACCGTCATTTTCTTCATGATTGGGTTGTATTTTTTCAACTCCAATCTGTCAGGTGTATTTTTACGATTCTTTTGTGTAACATATCGAGATGTACCTGACAAGCCACTTTTCTTGTGCTCCGTACATTCAAGGATTATCTGATTTCTATTGCCTTTACTTTTCTTGGCCATATTTCAAGTTAGTTTATTAGATTATAGTTTAACACCCACCTTAACGCCTTTTCTACTCAAATCTGTTAGATATGCATGGATACCTAATTTATTGATGTTACGAATAGCTGAAGTAGATACTTTTAAAGTAACCCATTCCTTAGTTTCAGGAATGAAAAATCGTTTCTTCTGAATATTCGGAATAAAACGACGCTTGGTCTTTGCATTCGAGTGAGAAACCTTATTACCTGAAATCGGCTTCTTTCCCGTCAATTGACATACTCTAGACATGATTCAAAATTTAAAATATTATGTGACCTGGGCAGGGTTCGAACCTGCAACCTCCTGATCCGTAGTCAGGTACTCTATCCAGTTGAGCTACCAAGCCAAAAAAGTGCAAAAAACTTACCAAAACAAGCGAAGACCTGCTTTTAGCGGCGCAAAGATAGATCAAGGGAATACCAAATTCAAAATTTTTAAGCTATTAAAATAATTCTTCGGAAAATTAAATGTTTCTCGGGTTCTTGCAATTGAAAATACAGTTTACAAAACACTCGAGTTTTAGGCTTTCTAAAAATAAAATTTACGGTTCGTGTGATATTTTAACAACTGGCCAAGTTTTAATTTTATCTTCTTTTATAAATTGCAAAAAATAGGTTCCTGATTGTAAAAAACTAAAATCGAAGTCCATTGCTCCTCCAACAGCTGGATTTGGGATAAAAGGTTCATTATAAACTATCCTACCCATTGCATCATGAATTCTAATCTGGAATTCCTCCAAGTCGGGAGTCGAGTATAAAATTTTAACCATATCCGTCGTTGGATTAGGGTACAAATTAGAAATTTCAAAATCACCTAAAAGACTTACACAATAGTTATCAATCAAGTTTTTACTATTCGCAATATTCAACCTACCTCCAGAAGACAACTTGGTCTCAAGCCCAGCAATTTTATCAGAACCATTTAAAATAAACTCTTTCATTTTCAAAGCTGCATCCGCTGGAGTATTTTTTGACTCTGATATCAATTTATTACAATCTAAACTATAAAGTAAGGCAACTGCCCCAGCAACGTGCGGCGTAGACATCGAAGTACCTTTCTCAGATTTTTCATCTCCAATCCACAAAACTGGAATTTCTTGTCCAGGAGCAGCTAAATCAATCGTTTCTCTTCCAAATCCAGAGTCCTTTAACTGATCCTGTTGGGTTGTATTGGCAACTGTGATTAAGAAATCACTTTCACAAGAAGTTGGAATATCTCCAATCAAGTCAATATTTACTGAAGAGTTTACTGTTGCTGCAGCTGATAAAATTCCCTCAGTACCTAAGGAATCGTATGCCATATTGAATTCTATTGCATCTACACATCGGCCAGATGTGCCAAATGAAGAATTTGTAATAACAACAAAAGCCCCTTCGGCCCCATTGCTTTCTCTATATTTTTTTCTTTGGTCATAGGCATAGTAATATGCAGCATAAACAGAAGTAAAACTAAAAACTTCAAATAACATCAATTTCACATCCCAATTGATGCCTGCATGAAATTGCCCATTGTCCCCCTCTGCTCCAATAATTCCACAAACGGCAGTTCCGTGACCAGCCTCCGTAAATTCGGGCATATCAAATTCATAATTATACCCATGTATATCATCAACTAATCCATTATTGTCATTATCCAATCCATCTCCAGCTATTTCTCCTTTATTGACCCACAAATTGTTGACGATATCTGGATGATCCGTATCAAACCCACTATCGATGACGGCAACTACAATTTCATCTCCTTGTATTGTTGTACCGCCAGTGGTCACATCCCATACCTCCTCTACCTGTACTTTATTTAATCCCCAATGCGACGGAAAGCTTGGGTCATTGGGTTCAATCCTTGGATACACATATCTATCAGCAAAAGCATTTGCGACACCTTTTTGTCTATTTAAAATTTCAGCTGCATCCAGAACATTAGTCGAAAAAGGAATCAAGTTAAATGAAGCCAAATTCCAATTTGGAACGACTACCTTTTTTAATTCAATTTGAAATGCAGCGTTTTTGGAATTGAACTCTTCCGAAAATTTGGTGTAATCGGTTTTTGAATCAAACCGAACAGCAATTTCTCCTTTCACATAATCTAGCTCTGCATTTTGTGCAAAAAGGAAACTGGAACCAGCAAAAAACAGGATAAATAGCGCTTTTTTCATGGATTAATTTTTTCGGAAGATAAGGTAACTAAAAGGTATTAGTTTCAACTTTTACTAAATGGAAATTTTACCAAAATGTTGCATCCCGACTTTGATTTAGGAGATTTTAGAATGCTTTTGACAATTCTGAAAAATATGTTGTCGCTTTTTTCATTCGACTACCATACCACGAGAAGATTTCTCCATCAACGACTTTGATTGCTTTGCTCGGAAGTTGTTCCTCAAATTCTTGAATATGTTTTTCTTTAAACGGGAATGGTTCAGACGACAAAAGAAGGGCATCTATATTCAAGGATAGAATCTCTTCAATTGAGGTAGTTGGATACCTGTTTTGATTTTTAAAAACATTTTCAAAACCAGCTTTTTCGAGCATTGAATTGATAAAGGTATCTCCTCCAACCACCATTAATGGGTCTTTCCAAATGACGTAGGCACATTTTTTTTTAGTATCATTTTGAAAAATTTCAAAACCAGTTTCAATTTCGTTTTTAATTTTTGATGCTAAATCAATTTTATTAACCAATCCTCCAACTGACGAAATCATTTCTAAAGCATCTTTAATTGTTTTCACATCACTCGTCCAAACAGGTATCGATTCTTTTAGCTTTTCAACTTGTGTTTTATCGTTTTCTTCCTTATTGGCTAAAATCAAATCAGGTTTCAATTCTAAAATCTGATCGATTTTCAAGTTCTTAGTACCTCCAATTCTTTTTTTGGAACGAAACCACTCATTAGGATGAATACAAAATTTGGTTATCCCAATCACCTCCATTTCCAAAGCTAAATCGTAAAGCAATTCAGTTTGAGAAGGTACAATTGAAATAATTCTTTTTGGTGGAAAACTGATTTCTACCGATTCACCGATCTGATCTTTGAAGACTTTTTTAATACTTGCTTTTGCCATATTCTTTTTCGCCTGCAAGTATTTTTACTTTTAAGTGGTTTTCTCTTGGTGGAATTGGACAACTGTAGCCATCACTATATGCACACCAAGGATTATATGCTTTATTAAAATCAAGTAGCATTTTACCTTCTTTAATATCCGATTTATTGATATCAATGTATCGCCCTCCGCCATAACTTCCATTCGCATTTGTCTCATCTTTAAAAGGTAAAAACAAATGATCACGGTATTGAGGAACAACTCTTAATTTTAGGTTTTGGTAAACTGCCAGTTTATAATCTTTACCATCAATCTTGAAACTCAACCAACCATATTGAACATAAGGTTTTTTGATTCCACTGAAAGTTGGCATGTCAAATGACTTTGCCCTTGGTGTTTTTTCAAAAGTCGCTTCCACGCAATATTTCTTATTTGCATCAAAAAACTTAACATGAGAAAGCGCATCTTCATCTTTCAATGGAGCGCGTTCGTTTGCCAAAAAGTCTTTTAAATAGTTGACTCTAAATTTTTCGATAGACTTATCGTAACTGTCTTGAGCTGATAGAAAAGAGAAAGAAGAAAATATAAAAACAATCAAAATTGAGATTCTCATACAAATAGATTTATTCTTTTGACATTACCGCCAAATTTAGAACGATTGAAACACCGTAAAGATACTTTGATTCTAACTTTAAAAACAACAAATGAATACTACCTTTGCGTTTTTTTCAACAACTTCTAAGAGAAACATCATGAATTTGACACCACTTACAGCGATTGCACCAATTGATGGACGTTATCATTCAAAAACAGAATCCCTTTCCGCCTATTTTTCAGAGTATGCTTTGATAAAATATAGAGTCATTGTTGAGCTTGAATATTTCAAGGCATTAGTTGATTTAGGTATTCCTCAGTTGAAGAATGTGGACAAAGCAGTTTTACCAAAATTGGATGCAATTGTTCAAAATTTCTCTCAGGAAGACGCACAATCCATCAAAACAATTGAACGGACTACGAATCATGATGTGAAAGCAGTCGAGTATTTTATTAAAGAACAATTTGATAAAATCGGTTTGAGTGAATGGAAAGAATTTATTCATTTTGGACTCACTTCGCAAGACATTAATAATACTGCAACTCCTTTAATGATTAAAGACTCCTTCCAAAAAGTGTATTTGCCATTTTTCGAGGAAATAGTTTCGGATTTAGAAGGATTAGCGAGTGATTGGGCAGATATACCAATGTTAGCTCGAACGCATGGGCAGCCGGCCTCTCCTACCCGATTAGGAAAAGAATTTGAGGTTTTTATTCAACGAATGAAAGTTCAAATTGAGCAGGTTAAGGCAGTTCCTTTTTCTGCAAAATTTGGAGGTGCAACTGGTAATTTCAACGCACACTTTTTGACTTACCCAGAAATTGAATGGCATACTTTCGGAAATCAATTTGTAGAAAACTACTTAGGGTTAAGTCGTTCTCACCCGACCACTCAAATTGAGCATTATGATAATTTAGCTGCGCTTTTTCATGGATTGAGTCGAATCAATACGATTCTAATTGACTTTTGTAGAGACATTTGGACTTATATCTCCATGGACTATTTCAAACAAAAAGTCGTCAAAAATGAGGTTGGCTCTTCAGCCATGCCACATAAAGTTAATCCAATTGATTTTGAAAATGCAGAAGGAAATTTAGG
>CALHBQ010000459.1 GCA_937930815.1 uncultured Saprospiraceae bacterium
GGCGATATTTTCTAACTATCACCGTTGAATTATGCCCACCAAACCCAAACGTATTCGTAACAGCTGCATTCACCTCTCGGTATTGTGCTTTGTTGAACGTAAGGTTCAGCTTGCTATCAATCTCCGGATCATCCGTGAAATGATTGATAGTAGGCGGAATAAAATTGTGTTTAATCGCTAAAACACTGGCGATTGCCTCGACTGCGCCGGCGGCGCCAAGCAGGTGTCCGGTCATTGACTTGGTGGAGCTTATATTCAGATTATAAGCATGATCACCGAACACTTGCTGAATTGCTTTTATCTCAGCTTTGTCACCTAGTGGAGTGGATGTACCATGGACGTTAACGTAATCAATCTCCTCAGGATTCATTTTTGCGTCACGAAGTGCTTCTCTAATTACATTTCGTGCACCAAAACCTTCCGGATGAGGAGCGGTGATGTGGTGGGCGTCCGCAGTTGCACCTGCACCCATTACTTCAGCGTGTATTGTTGCTCCTCTCGCAAGAGCATGTTCCAGTTCTTCGAGTACCAGAATTCCAGCGCCTTCACCGAGGACAAAGCCATCTCTGTCCACATCAAAAGGTCGCGAAGCTGTTTTTGGATCATCGTTTCTGGTTGATAATGCTTTCATGGCATTGAATCCACCAATTCCGGTCATCGTGACGGTTGCTTCAGAACCACCTGTTACTATGACGTCTGCTCTGCCAATTCTTATATAGTCAAAAGCATTCATCATGGCGTGCGTCGAAGTCGCACAGGCTGATACAGTTGCGTAATTTACGCCTCTGAATCCGTATTTTATCGAAATCATCCCTGCTGCTATGTCAGAGATCATTTTTGGTATCATAAAAGGATTGAATCGAGGAGTGCCGCTACCTTTCGCGTGGTCAAAAATCTCTTTTTCTATGGTAGCAAGTCCACCTATTCCAGAACCAACAATCACACCAACTCTATCTAAATCTACGCCTCCTTCTCCAATTCCTGCGTCTTTAACAGCTTGATCCGCAGCTACTTGTGCAAAAATAGAGTACAGGTCGTTTCTACGGACTTCTTTGCGATCCATAAAATCGGTTGGCTCAAAGTTTTTTACTTCAGCAGCAAATTGTGTTTTGTACAGCGAAGCATCAAAACGCGTAATCATGTCAGCTCCACTGACACCATTTTTTAGACCATCAAGGTATTCCTCAATATTATTTCCGATAGGAGTCAATGCCCCCATTCCGGTTATAACTACTCTTCTCATATATGAATGTTTGAAAAAGCAAATATTGCCCTTTTCAATAGACTTACAAAATTGATTACTTTCTAAAAGAGTAATCTAAATTTCAAATAGGTTTTGGAAAGTGTTCCCAAGTGGAATTTTTTAGGGTAAATTCAGTATTCTCAGAATGAAAATGTTCGGAAAGGATGTAAAATGTGTTGGTTTTGGAGTTTGAAAAACCACAAACCAACCGAAGCTGATTTGTGGTTTTATCTTTAAAAGTGAATTACCCAACGTTGGCGCTGACATAATCGACTGCCTGACCGACAGTACCGATTTTTTCAGCTTCCTCATCAGGAATAGAAATATCAAATTCTTTTTCGAATTCCATAATCAATTCAACGGTGTCCAAAGAATCGGCACCCAGATCATTCGTGAAACTTGCTTCTGTGGTAACTTCTGAATCATCAACACCAAGTTTGTCAATAATAATCTTTTTAACTCGATTTGAAACATCTGACATAATAAATAAAACTTTAATTGAAAAATATCATCCTTAAGCAATCTATGTGAACTGCCTAAGAACAGAATAAAGGTTTCGAACGCAAAGAAAAATAGAACTCGCAGCAAAACCAAAGGAATCATTGGTTAATTTACTAATGTAATTTTTCTTTCTGTGCGTCTTACCATTTTTAGGACAGTCCTTTTGTCCTAAAAGTTACAAAAAAGGGTGGCGAGGTGCGAGAAAGTGAGTTGCGAGATAGCGAGATGCGGGATACGAGGTAGGAAGTTGAGTTTGAAGTTAGGTTATTGGCTCTTTGATTTTAGTTCCCTATGTGGTTTTGCGATGAAAGGGGCGTTAGCCCCGATTCCGTTTGTAGAAATAGATTTTTCATTGACACATAAGTCACGTAGTGGCGGCCCCGTTTGATTAACGGTGCCGGAGCTAACGCTCCTCAAATCAAGATGTTTTGACATTTTTCTACAAACAGTGCCGCCACTACGTGGCTATTTTCTTCAAAAATTGGGATTTGTGAGTTGAATGAGTTCAGCTTTATTCTTATTTTTACAAATACTAAAACGAATCCTTATGCCTCGATTTTTACTATTGTTTTTATTGTTGCCTGTTTTGTTGATAGGGCAGAAGCATGATCATGTATGGTTGTTTGGATATGATTTTTTTGATAATCCACAAGATTCACTTTATGGCACATCAATAATTGATTTTGGTAAAAATCCAATCAAAGTTTTTTATGATGGTAACAAACGGATGGATTTTTTGAAGTTCAACCTTTCCTTTTCTGATGAAAACGGCAATTTCCTTTTTTCTGGAGAAGGTCACTGGTTAGAGAACTTTGAGAATGAATCAATAGACGGAGATGATTTTAATACTGCAAGTAGAGATTTATTTCTTCCTAATACATGTTTAGTAGTACCGTTAGAAGAAGATAATCAATTTGGTTATTTTCACAGTAATTGGGGGTGGAATGGTGGTGTCTGTGGAAAAGAATGGTGGTATTCGAAGATAGATATGAATGAAAATAATGGCTTAGGAAAAGTTGTTTCTAAAGAGAGAATTCTTCGTGACGATTTAGAAACATCAAAAGTTATGGGTGTAAAACATGCTAACGGAAAGGATTGGTGGTTTTTAACGAAAAAATTTAGTTCAAATAATTTTTATAAAATCTTTTTTGATGGTAATAGCTTTGAAATAACTAATCAAATCGTAGGAAGTCCAGTTATAGATGGATTAGGGCAAGCTTGTTTTTCTCCTGATGGAACCCAGTACGTAACTGTTTCTTCAATGGGAAGTAATTTGGGAAGATACTTTGATTTATATGATTTTGATAGATGTACAGGAGAGCTGAGTAATCATGTTCAGGTTCACAAACAAAGAGATGAGTTTTCAGGAGGTATCGCTTTTTCTCCTAATTCAAGGTTTTTGTATATCTCTGATAATGATAGAGTTTTACAATATGATACATGGGAACAAAATATTTCAGAATCTGAAGTAGTTGTTGCAGAATCTGATGGTTTCAAAGATACGGTTGGTTCTTCTATTATAATACCCAGTTTTTATCTTATGCAACTGGCACCGAATGACAAGATTTATATTAATTCAATAGCTGGCACTCATTACTTACACACAATTGAGTCACCAAATGAAAAAGGATTAGCTTGTAATTTAAAACAACATTCTTTAAGGCTACCTACTCCAAATTTTACAATTCCGACTTTCCCAAACTACCGCCTCGGCGCATTAGTAGGTAGTCCCTGTGATACAATCAATCTCTCCAGTAATTCAGAAATAAAAGAAAAACACAAAATCAAAATCTCCCCCAACCCCGCCAACCATCAACTCCATATTGAAATCGCCGATAATTTTTCAAAAAGTATGGTCTTCCACCTTTTTGACATCAATGGCATAAAAGTAAAATCGGTTGAACTTACAAGTTCTTTTCAAAGAGTAAATTTAGATGGACTTGCCGCTGGTTTGTTCTTTTATCAAATATTGGAAAATGGCAGATTGTTGAAAGCGGATAAGGTGGTGATAATGAGATAATTCGATAAACTGCTTACTCAAATCTGGAGATTTGATGTATCACTGCATCGGTTCGGAGAACCTCGCAAGCAATCGTTTTTATAAAAAACAGATTGCTCGTGCAAGTTTCTGACTTGTCATGATTTCTTTCAAATCTCCAGGTTTGCGTGGTAAAACGTTTCTTGTCGCGCACCTCGCAACCCGAAACCCGCTTTCTCGTCCTTCCTTTGGCATAAATATTGAATTTTTTATTAATACGAAACAAACCTTATCTTTGTAGCGTTTGATTTCTATCACTTAAAAACTAATGAAGGCTTTGTGTAGAAGTCCGAAGAATTTAGCTCAAACACAATTCCAAACGTTTAAAATTTCCCAAATTCATGGCAGAGACCCTTGTGAAAGATAATAATGTAGCGGCGGTTGACCAATTAGCTCAATCGTACAAAGACCTCAAAAACGAAATCGCAAAAGTCATTATCGGTCAAGATGATGTCGTCAAAGCGGTTATCCTTTCTTTATTTAGTAATGGTCATAGTTTGTTGGTCGGTGTTCCCGGTTTGGCAAAAACGCTTTTGGTAAGTACTATTTCTGAGGTGTTGGATTTAGATTTTAAAAGAATTCAGTTTACACCCGATTTGATGCCATCTGATATTACTGGTTCAGAGATTTTGGATGAATCACGTCAATTTAAATTTACAAAAGGCCCATTGTTCGCCAATATCGTTTTGGCGGATGAGATTAACCGTACACCTCCTAAAACGCAAGCCGCTCTTTTGGAGGCGATGCAGGAGCGCTCTGTAACGGTATCTGGGGTTAGACATATTTTGCCGAAGCCCTTTTTCGTTTTGGCAACACAAAATCCAATTGAACAAGAAGGGACTTACCCGCTTCCAGAAGCGCAGTTAGACCGTTTCATGTTCAATATTAAGTTGGATTACCCATCTTATCAGGAAGAGATTGATGTGGTAAAAGCAACCACTGCTTCCAAAAAACATGATTTGAAACATGTTTTGACAGCAGAAGATATAGTCGGTTTTCAACAGTTGGTTCGTAAAATTCCGATTGCAGATAATGTATTGGAATACGCAGTGAAATTAGCAACTCAAACGCGTCCGAATACTGAATTGGCAACGGACATGGTTAATAAATACATTTCATGGGGTGCAGGGCCACGTGCTTCGCAGTATTTGGTGATTGGTGCAAAATGTCACGCAGCAATTAGCGGAAAATACAGCCCAGACATCGAAGATGTTCAAGCAATTGCGAATTACGTATTGCGTCACCGTATCGTTAAAAACTATAAAGCAGAGGCAGAAGGCATCTCAGAAGAAGATGTGATTAAGTCGTTGTTCTAGTAGAACCCAAACCCGCCTGCTCCCACTATCGGGCAGGTTTATTTGGGTTAAAAAAAAGTCCCGAATCTTCGTTAGAAGGTTCGGGATTCTTTCGTTTGGAAACGAAAAGATAGATGAGTTCAGTCAGGAGACTGAACCCAGCGAGATCAAACAATCGGCTTCGCCTGCGGATTATTTCGATAATATTCAATCTTCGCCATGAATAGGTCTGCCATACTTTTTACTCTTCGTTTGGCATCCTCAGTTCGCTCACCTTCAAAGTGGGAATCAATATTTTCGTTGAAAAGGGCGACCCATTGGTCAAAATGTTTTGGATAAATCGGCAAATCTGAATGCTTCATAAAAGGACTGCCTTTATAACCTGACTCATGAAATAAAACCGTTTTCCAAAAAGAATACATTTTGTCGAGATGTGGTTGCCAATTATCAGCCTCGATTCGCATGGCGAAAACAGGGGCTAACAATTCGTCGTTTTGAATCTTATGGTAAAAAGTATCTACGAATAACTTTATATCTTCTATGGTTTCTATATCGTTCATCGGTGTAATTTATTTTTTGTCAAAAGTAGTTTTTTTCGTCTTAAATAAATTGTGTTTACGATTTGTACCGTGAAATACATCAATTTAATTAACTGATTATGAATGATTTATGAAGGTGGAGTAAATTTTAAGATTTCCTTTACAACCAAGTTTTATCATTTCCCATCTGTCTAAGAAAAACCAGTAATTATGAAAAACACGCTTTTAATTTTCGTTCTAATCATCTCCTCTTTAAGTGCTTCAGTAGCACAAGAGTTTGAGACCCATTCAAATGGATTGATGTATAGCCAATCCACAATTAATCAATTGAGTCACATTGTCGATTCTTTAAATTTGAAATTTAGAACCTGCGATAATGAGGGAACTCATTTTTCAAAAAAACAGACCTTTGGTCATTTTATTTCTATTGAAGGAGCAAAATCAAAAGCTGCTCTTGGTGAAATGAAAAATGGTGTTTCATTCAAAAAGTTTAAACGCAAATACGCTGATAAGGTATCCTCAAAATCTTTGTTGGTAAAGCACCAAAATCATATCACTGTATACCCCCAAGACAAAGGTATTTGGTTTGAAGACCTTTCTAAACAATCCAATGAGTACGGTTGGATTTGGAGTTATATTGAGGCAACTGAATATGCGGAAGAAAGACTTTTTGCAGTTTATGTTTTGGAACCATTCCAAACTCAAGAACTGCCCGAAAAGTATGTGCGAATGATTCAATATGCGGATTGTATGATTGATACTTCATCGACTGTTTATAATGAAGAAATGGAAGGTAACACGAGCATGGTTCCTTCAAACTTTAAAGAATTATCACTTTCTGAAAAGAAGCAATTGTTAAATGAATTCAGAAGTACACGTGTAGTTGGCTATTGTAGCCAGGACAATCGCCCAAGAGCGCATGCACGTAATATTGCGATGCTTGCAGCGGAGTCTTTGAGTTGGGAGGTCTTTTTGCGAGCGCACTTGAATATTATGAATGACCGATTTGAAAGACGTTCGGATGGAAATTATGCTTGGGGACAACGTAAAACTTATTTGAAAGAATTAGAAGTTTTAGATATCAATACTTTGGATTTGTTGTTTGGGACTTCTTTGCAAATAAGTGATGCGAATCAAAAACACTACCATGGAAGTATAGGTAGAATTGGTCGCGCACTTTCTGACTCTGCTAACCCTCAAAAAGTTGAATCGAAGCTAATTGAAATCATCAAAGACGATTCTTTAGATGATTACAATCGTTTGGTTATCTATTTTATTTATACACACTTTACTTACAATTCTCACGAAGAATCAGAAGAGGCAATTGCGAAAAAGAAAAATGAATTGGCTAATCAATTCCTGCCTGAATATCTGCGTCAGTAAAATGAAAACGATGAAGGAAGCTGTCTCAGAAGCTTGGATATGTTCGATTTTCAAAATCGAGTAAATCTTTAAGTTGTTGATTATGAATAATTTATAAATGTGACGGATTTTGAAAATCCCCCACATTATGCCTTATGAGACAGCTTCTTTTAAAGCAAAAAATATCACGTTCAAAAATCATAAGTTGATGAGATTTGCGTTTATGTCCAAGTACAGATGTTCAAATACGAAATTATGAAATACATTCACTTGTCTACTTTTTTGTTTTTATGCCTTTCGGCGAAAGCCGATTTTGTCAATATTTATTACAACGAGACTTCGGATGGTTATCAGGTTTTGGTTGATAATGACCAATACTGCCCCGTTTCTATCAAGTTTGATTTTGATTTGAAAAATTTAAAATCAACAAATGATGTAGAAAATATAGTCGTCATTCCAGCTCGCGTAAAAGGGCATGTGGTTACTAATTTTGTGGTCAAAAATGTAAGGAAAGCTTATAGGTTTGGAATGAAAACCCGCTCCAATTTGGGAGACCACACCAACAAAAATTATGACCGAGATTTTCAATACCATTTGCCTTTCAAATCAGCAAAAAACGTTTTGATTGGCCAAGGTTACAACGGCAATTTTACGCATCACAACGAAAATGCGTTGGACTTTGATTTGCGCGTTGGAGAAGAAGTCTATGCTGCAAGAGGTGGAGTAGTAGTCGAAGTTGTTAAGAAAAATAGTCGAAGTTGTACAAGTAGTCATAGCTGTGCGAGCTACAATAATTACATTATAGTATATCATGATGATGGTACTTTTGCAGAGTACGTTCACCTCAAACGGAATGGCTCCAAAGTTAAGGTCGGTGAAAAAGTAGAAACAGGGCAACTCATCGGATATAGTGGAAAAACGGGTTTTGCCTCTGGTCCTCATTTACATTTTGCAGTTTACTTACAGGAGTTAGGTGGTCGAGAAACTTTGAGAACCAAATTCCTGATAGAGGACGGAACAAAACTTGCAAGTTTGAGAGAGGGCGCAACTTATCGAAAAGGTTATTAGCTTTCTTACCAGAACCTGAAAAGTATACTATTTGAAAACAATCATTTACACAGATAAAACCAAAAACAAAGCCTTTGTTTTTGCAGCCAATAATCAGGCAGATACCACCATCGTTTGCTTACCCGCTATGGGCGTTCGAGTATCTTATTACGAAGAATTCAATACAGTTTGGCAGGAAAAAGGATTCAATGTTGTTTGCATTGACTGGCGTGGGAATGGCCAGTCATCAGTGCGTCCATCTCGAAAAAATGATTGGGGTTACGAGCAGTTGATTCAAGATTTGAAGGAGTTTTTGAATAAGGTGAATGATTGGTTTCCTAACACGAAAAAAATATTAGTGGGACATAGTTTGGGAGGACAGTTAGGTAGTTTGCTCAATGCACGTTTTTCTGATTCGTTTGATAGAATGATTCTCATCGCTTGTTGTCTGGTTCATTATTCAGGTTGGAAAGAAGTTGGAGGAACTTCCAAGATTAAACTAGTTGGAAATTTATTTTATCCGATTAGCAGATTGATTGGTCACTTCCCTGGTCCAACGATTGGTTTTGGAGGCAAGGAGTCACAAACCGTTATGAAAGATTGGTGTCATAATGCCCTTACGGGAAAATATGAATTGACGGGTTCTGATTTTGATTATGAAGCTGCTTTAAAAAAAATGAATACTCCACTTTTAGCCATCAATATAGAAGGTGATGATTTTGCTCCTGTTTTGGCTACTCGAAAATTATATGAAAAATTTAATTCCTCCACTTCTATCAATCATCTTACCATTTCAAAAGATGAAACTGGTATCAAAAATCTAAATCATTTTAATTGGGCAAAACATCCTGAGTACTTTGTGGAAGTGATGAGGGGTTGGCTTGAGAATTAGGTGATGGTAGTTGGTTTTAATTTTTTTACTCACATAATTCCTTTTTACTTATCTTTGCCGCTGTTCAAAATTAATTTTCCAACTAAACTATAATATTACTATGGGTTTATTTTCATTTTTAAAAAACGCAGGTGCTAAGTTGATTGATAAAAACGAAAAGCACGTAAGTTCTGATAATACTTTAAATAACATGGCTGAAAAAGCTGCTCGTCGCCAAAAAGAAGCAGTTTTGAAAAGCTTGGTTTCTTCTTTGAATGTTGATATTGAAGATTTTTCTTTGGAATTTGATGGTGAAATCGTAACTGTTTTTGGTCAAGTTGATTCTCAAACTGACAAAGAAAAAATCGTTTTAAGATTGGGTAATGTGAATGGAGTCGCAGCTGTTGATGATAGAATGTCAGTAGTGACACCTGAGCCAGAAGCGGTGTTTTACGAAGTAAAAAGAGGTGATTCTCTTTCAAAAATTGCTAAGCAATTTTACGGAGACCCGATGAAATACAAAAAAATATTTGAGGCAAACCAACCAATGTTGGATAATCCAGATACGATTTTTCCAGGTCAAACATTGAGAATTCCGAACCTATAAATTCGGTTAGAATTAATTATAAGAAAGGCGATTGAGTTAACTCCAATCGCCTTTTTTATTTTGCCAACTGACTCCCACGAATGAATTCGTGGGCTGCGGGTTATTGGTCCTTCTTCCAAATCTCCCAAGGCTTTTTATCGCTATCCTTTTTAGAGGACTTTTTCTTGCTACTTTTTTTGTTTTTGTCTTTTTTCCAGACCTTCCATTTCTTTTCTTTTAGAAACTTTTTGGTGGCAGATTCTCTTTTTATAAATACATATCTCAATGATAATGCTGACTGAGAATAAACCTTTCTGGTACCACCAGAAACATTAAAAGCAGGTTTGAAATCAAAGGAAAAATTGAGGTTTTTAAGGGTCATCTCAAGACCACCAATTCCAGTTATACCTACTGGGTTATCGTACAAAATTTTCTCATCGTTGATCCATCCTTTATGAATACCCGCACCGATGTAAAAATTGAGACGACGAGAAAGTATTGGAACATGCTTTTCTCCTAAAAGGGTAAGCGCCGTTTCGCCGTTGCCGATTCCTTTTTGAAGGATTCCTTCAAGTGTAATTCTTTTTGCGATGCGTTGTTTGGCAGTGATCCCAAATTCTGAACCGATCCGGATACCTCCAGCGGTATTATAAGATTGAGAAAATAAGAGATTTGTAAATCCGAAAACAAGTAGAAATAAAATATGCTTTTTCATAAATCTGTGGAGTGTTGAGTTGATTGAACGAAAGGGCGATTGCTTTTGGTGTAGACGTATTCTACTTTATAGTCGTACATTTTATTAAAATTATTATGTGTTTAATTTCAATTCGACAACAAAGAAAATAACTTTGTGTTAGAATACCACGTAATACAAAGAACTACCACGCGGATATCAAAATAAAGCTTTGGTCCAACACTATTATCATTAGGGAAGGTTCCAAGAATAACTATGGCGGGCCTCAACCGTTGACTTGTCCGGATTTTTGTTTCGATTTATCG
>CALHBQ010000460.1 GCA_937930815.1 uncultured Saprospiraceae bacterium
ACAGAGATTCACAGAGGAGACACGGAGGTTCACAGAGTGAATTTTATTATTCAAGTTTTAAACGAAAAAATGCCATTCCGTGTTTTCGACGAAATGGCATTTTGCATATCATTTAGAAATTAAATAGAGCAGAGATATAAGACCATTTTGTTGAGAGAGGAGAGATTTCAAAAGAGACGTGTCTCTATTCTCTCAGTGAAACGGTTTCACTTCTCTGCTCTTCTCAATCCTAATTTCTTCTTCTTCGTTTTTTCTTCTTCTTTTTCTTCTTCGGAGCAGGTTTCGGTTTTTCGATAACCTTTGGTTCCTGTACTCTTAGACGTTTTTCGGTCTTTTTGATCTCGATGGTTTGAGGACCTTCTAAGATTTTGAACTCTGTACGTCTGTTGAAGCGGTGCTCCTCATCGCTACATTTGACGGCATTGGTACATCTGTTTAGAATTTGAGTTTCCCCATATCCTTTGGCAGTGATACGAGCGCCATCCACGTTTCTTGCGACTAACCATGATTTTGCTGACTCAGCACGTCTTTGAGAAAGTCCTAAATTATAGGCATCTCGACCACGCGAATCCGTATGCGAAGAAAGCTCGACTTTCATTTCTGGATACTTAGTCATCCATCCCATGATTGTATTCAAATCGATTTCTGCATCTGTCAAAATCTTATCATCATCATAATCATAGTAGATATTATTCATACGAATCGGCTCATTGATAGAAATCTCAACTGTTTCGTATTCAGGTGCAGGCGGTGGCGGTGGAATTGGTTTCAATCTCAATCTGCTTTCCAATTTCTTAGAAGCAGTAATTCCAACCGTATTGATATATTCAGAAGTATCTGGGTAAAATCCTCTTGCAGTTGCAATTGAAACATAAGATTTGTTCAATAACAATGGGAAATTATAAGCATTTCCATTCGGATCAGATTGTTCATCAACTGGAACCAAAGTTCCGTTTAATCTTTCGAATAATTGAACATTCGCACCTTTTAAAGGCTCTTTTGTTTCTAAATTAAACGTTCCAACAATCACATCCACTTCAACTTTAGAAATATTGAATTGATAAATATCATCACAACAAGTTTTACCATGTGTTGATTTACCACCTTCTCTATTAGAAAGAATGGTTCCATTATAACCTTCTTTATCAATCATGAAGTAGGTGTCATCCCAACGGGTGTTGTAACCCAGTTTCATGTTTTTAGGCTCACTCCAAACCGATCCATTCCAAACGGTATTGAAAATGTCCATTCCTCCAATTCCAGGGTGACCTGTTGAAGAAAAATATAAAGTTCCGTCTCTATAAAAAGGCGTCACTTCATCAGCTGGCGTATTGATTTTTGGACCCATATTTACTGGGTCACCGTAGATTCCATTTCCTTTATGCGTAGCGTACCACAAATCCATTCCACCTTGTCCTCCCGGCATATCAGATACAAAAAAGATAACTTCTTTGTTGAAAAGTTCGCCTATCGCTGGATGCTTTGCAATCCATTCACCGTTGGTTCCGCCCAATTCGTTTGCTCCGCCAAATTCTCCATCACCCGTTGCTTCTGAGTAGTAAATTTTACTTTCTGAAACTTCATTTCCTTCAATCAACTGACGCGTGAAATACATGCGCTGACCATCAGGCGAAAAAGTAACATTGGCAGTATGGTAACCTTCGCGATTGATTTTTTCACCCAATGCTTTTGGTTTGCCCCAAGTTTTATCTTTCTTATTTACTTTGAAAATTTTAGCATGGTAGTCTTGCTCTTCTCCATCCAAGATGATGACTTTATTTCTATCAAATCCAGAAAAATACATTTCATTACCTTCCCCAACGAGGTAAGCGGAATATTCTGAAAAAGACGAATTGACTTTATTACCTGCATTTTCTACCGTCAATCTTGGTACAGGTCTTGCGATTTTCGCAAACTCAGCGCCATTCAATTCGTACTCCGCCAATTCTTTCAGTTGAGCATCTTGTGAGTTACTGATAACGTATTTTAGTTGCTCGATTGCTAAGTCGTACTTATCGTTGATTTTAAGTACACGTGCATATTTGAAACGAATGTCAGGAGAAACCTCTACCGCTTTACCACGACGTTTTTTGAATAAACGTCCATAGTAGTTTTCCGCTTTTTTATAATCACGTAATTTATAATGATTGTCTGCAATCAAAGGAATTAAGTCTTTGTCCTTTCTATCCTCGTAGGCTTCCATGTAATATTTCAACGCATTGTAGTAGTCGTTGCTTTCGGTTGCCAATTCCGCCAAATCTATTTTTGTACCATAAGTCGAAGCATTGATAGGTTGAGCGATTATGCTGCCTCCAATTCCAATGAAAAATAATATTGAATATATATATCTCATTCTATTTCTTTTTTTATTAAAAGTTGTTTCCGTTTTTGAAAACGAAACTTATCTGTTTTCATTTTAAAATTATCCAATCTTTATAATCTTGGACAAAGGATAGCTGGTTTGATGTCTGGCTTCTTGAAAATCTTACCGATGTAGTAGATTCCAAGTTCGAAAGCACCTTGGCCATTTGTTTGGTTTCTTAAAGGAGAGATATTAAAGTCATAAGCTGCCACTGCTCTCAAATTATCTCTGATATCCAATCCAACAAGAATTTCGATTGCATCATTTCCAGTTGTACGATATCCCAAACCTGGACGCAAAGTATAGTCTTTATTAATTTTGTAGCCTAAATAAGTTTGTATTGAAAGCTCCTGCGCTGCTTGAGTTGTTTGATACAATATCTGTGGAGTCAAAGTCATTTTTTCGTTGATTCCTAATCCAAGTTGAGCATGGAATTGGATTAGAGCAGGCCTGTCAGATACAATTGAAGGGCCAACAGCTCCTGAATCTCTTGGTACAAGATTAAATTCAGGTGTAGTTACGTGACCCACAGCAACACCAATTGCCAAGTTTGTTTTTTTGTTCATAAGAGATTTAAACATAATCCCTCCTTTGAAATCACGGTAACTGTCTTTTAACTCTCCTCCTCCTGTAAATTCTGAAACACCCAATTGGCCATCTGGTGCTACAATGTCCACAGTGCTGTTGCTTGGATCTATATTTAAACCAGTTGATCCCCCTTGGAGTCCAATAGTAAGCGTTGATGTAGATTTTTTATTTAATCCTAAATGATATGCAGCAGATAATTGCTGAGAAGATGTTCCAAGTTTGAAAGTTCCTTCTTTGTCTTGGAAAAACATTAATCCAACACCCACCCAATCATTCTTTCTAAATCCTCTAATGATAGGTGCGTCAATGTAAGCAGAGGGAGTCGTGAAAAGCCCAGCTACTCCTGGCAAACTTCTCCATTGATCACGATAAATACCACCTACTCTAAAACTTCCTGAATAGGAACCAGTAAATGCAGGATTGACTGTCAAAGGTGACATGTCCCATAAAGTGTAATGAATGTCTTGCGCCATTCCTCCGGTACTCATTGCGCAAACAAAAAATAGCGAAGCAAGTAAGTTCTTAAGTCTCATAAAATCTTAATTATTGTTTTTAACTAATGAAGTTATCTGAGTTTCTAAGAAGTTATTTAATAATGGAATTCAGAAGCGAAAATTTGAAGATAAAGGTTCTGATGAAGTAAGATTTATGAGGCGTAGCATCGCTACAGCGAATAAATTTTACAAAATCAGGTTCTATAGATTCGAATTTACAGCTTGAAAGCTATTTTTAAACAACTTCTAAAATAGAAACTTCTAAATAACCCCTGTTTCAGGAAGCTTTTCGGGGGGAAGATAGGTCTTTTTCCCAAAAAAACTATCCCTCGATATTAGGATTTAACTTAATACCTGACTCTATATGGGTAAATTGTGGGGAAGGTTGCACGGGAGAGCCTTTTTTTGAGGCTTTCGCTAAAGGAAAGGAATGATTAGGGGACGGTGGAATGATTAGAGGAGTAAATGATAGAATGATAAAATGGGAGAGGAAGTATGAGTAATCATGAACTTTTAGATTTAATTGAATAATTAAGATTTTCTCATTTTATAATAAAGACTAATCTATTGAGAATCAATATGTTGCGAGTTACGGCTTGCGTGTTCGCTCGACTCGCAACCCGTAACTCGCAACAAAACGACTAATCATATACTCGTGGTTACCAATGATTTGAACTTTGAAATATAAAATTCGAAATTGCTACTGTTTAAAACTACTCATTTTCCAAAAAACGAAGCCATTGCTGTGCTCGCTTACGACTATTGTATTGGTAGTAGCTTTGGTTTTCATTGAGTTTAGGATGGAAGCCTAATTCTTCGTTGTGGTAGAATTCAAGATATTTTAGTAATCCAAAGATATACTGATCACGTACGACCCCTCCATTTCCAGAGAAAGGAACATTGAGGTCATTTCTCAAAATAGTGCGGATAGCAGCTAAATCAGGTTTTTGATTTTTAAGGAAAGGCACCCCAAATTCAGTTAAATAGAAACTATAAACTTCGATTGGTTTTTTGGTATTCAGATTTTTGAGCAAGGCCTCTCTTGCAGTATCATTTTGTAGTGCAAAGAACGGAATACCGAAGTCTTTTGAAACGAAATTGTAGTTACGCAACTCTGGTGTTTGTGCCAAATTTGGCCATAATTTTAGTGTTGCAGCCAAATCTTCATAATTGATTCTGGATAATAATTTTATCTGAACAGCAGCTTTGGCTTGTGCAGAAATACTTGTGGTAATCGAGGATTTCAATTTTTCTAAAGTAGATTTTGACCTATTTGATAAATTGAAAAGGTTGATTTCGATATTCAATTCCTCCATTTCTGTGAGCCAATCACTTTCATCGTAATAAGTGTTGAGAATTGCTTCCAATTGTTGAATGGTTTCGTCTGCGACCAAATCTTTTTCGAGTAAATCAAGAAACCATTGTTCTCCAACCAAATCGTTGAATACCACTCCTTGCTCCATTGATTTAGACTTTTCAATTAAGAAATCAATGACCAAGTGTTTGTCTTTATCTTCAAAAAAGGTCGGAAACGTTTTGAAATAATTTTCTGGAAAAGGAATATTTTTAAAATATGGTAAACTCTCTTTTACGTTCAATTTACTTACGAAATTGATTTTCCAAATTTCACTGATTGGTTCAAATTTTTGGACTAAAGGAAGTAATTTCTTTGCCTTGGCTTGCGTCAAATATGGAGAATTGGAGAGTAAAGACAATTGTGTGGCTGATATTTTATTCAACTTCACTAAATTGTCAAATTGTAATTGCCATAATCTTTCGCCCAATTTATCTGCATTTTTGCCAGCAGATTTCCAGTTAGAGAGCCAGAAGTTTTGTTGTTCTTTATCGGTTTTGTGTGGTGTTTCGATTTGATAAAGTTGTTCCAACATCAAGACGACCCACTCTTGGGTTTCTCCAGTTTTCAACACTTCCAATAGGATGTTTCTATGATCCTTGGTGATGTGTCTGTTGAAATATTGAACCAACAAATGTTTATGTTTTGGTGATTTTGGTTCCTTCATTGCTTGCAAAATGTATGGAATCATTTTGGAAGTAGGAGCATCCAAATCATTGATAGATTCTTCGGTAATATAATTGGCTTGCGCAAAAAGATTTTTTGGATTGGATGCAAAAAGTTCTTTTGCTAAAACACGCGCTAAACTTTCTGTTATATCAGAATCTGATTCAGAGATTCGATCAGCCATTGTCAGAATTGGACAATCCGCAACAAAAGCATTTTGCAGATAATTATGAAAAGAACCAAACAAGGTCATTTTTTTTAAAAATAAAGAAAGCTCTTTTTCAGTTTGGCTGATGGTACACCAATATCTGTTGTAAAAATTATTAATAATACGGTCTGCCGAAAGTGAGTTCTGCAAATGATTATTTTGGTTTACCGCCCACAATTCAACTGCAGTGATGTCTTCATATTCTAATAAAGACAAAATCTTATTTTCCTGCTCAAATCTTTCTTTTGGCTTTTTTAATTCGCTTAATGCCAACAGTTCGGTCGCCAATTTTTTAGATAATTGAGTAGGAATTTCGTTCAACTGACAATAATCATAGATAAGGATTAGGGTCGGCAAAACATCCCCTTTTAGGTTTGGCAATTGAGGGTGCGTATGTTTCAAAAGATCCTCATATCGAGAAAGTAGCGGTATCACTATCTCCGCTTCTCCATGTATCAATTTATCCAAACCCGCGAAAGCGACCTTTTCATCTTTTGAGTTTAATTGCTGAAGGGCGACCTCATAGACAGAACGTTCTTCGTTTAGCAAAATATGATTTTCGAAAATTTTGAGGTCTTCATTCCAATAAAAATCTTCATTGCGATTTGCCCAATAGACCAAAAAATTTCTCAAGCCTTCTGGGTCATTCCATATTGGTTTATCAAATTCAATACTACCTGCTGAGGTACGAACCCCAATATTCGTATAGGTTAACTTTTCTAAAAATTTCAAATAATCAGCTTGCCTCCAAGCTGATTGGAATTGGTCAAATCTGTTTGCATAACACTGAGAAGCAATATAAAATAGCGAAACAGGATCTTGTGTGCCGATAAGGTCGCGCAATACATTATGCTGAACATGAGGATGCATTTGTGCTTCACTCAATATTCTGCCGTAATAATCCACTTCGGAAATAAAATGTGCTTTGTTAAAGTTGAAAAGCGATTTATACCCTTGTTCAACCATTTTGTCGAGGCTTCCCAATGAGTCGAGTACGAAGCTATAATGATTAATAATATCAGCTTCAGGAACATTGAGCGTGTAAAGATTTTGATTGGATAAAAAAGCAAGATGCTTGATGGTGCTTTTTCCTGAGAGTAACCCCATTTTTGACAATGCGACTATTTGCTTAAAATCTGCATCTTCTCTGAAATAGGTCAGTAATTCAGCGATATTATCTACTAAGATTATATTTTTCTTGTTGAGGTGCTTTCGAGCGAGTGCGACCAATTTTTTCTTTTGAGGCCAATATTCCATCGGGTCATGACTGAATTTGACGGCCTCGATCAATCTTTTGGTTTCGGTCAAGACTATTTTGGAAGAGACGCCCTCCTCAAATAATTCTTTTGAGAATTGAAATTTAGCACCCAAAGAATATTTGATTTTTTTAAGTTCAAAATCTGAAACCTGTTGCTCAACTGGTTTTAAATAAAATGCATGCAACAAAGATGAAAAACGAATTGATTCCTGATTTGCGTAATAAAAGTTCAGCCATTCTTTTCGGGTAGGCGGTTTTTTGAAATCTATTTCTTCTTTTTCAAAAATGGAATGTTTCTCAAGCAGGTGAATTGCTTTTTGTTTAGTCTTTTCATCTTGATCGAGAAAAGTTCCTACATCTCTCAATGCACGTATTTTTCCTGCCTTCAATTGTTTTTCTAAATCTTGGAAAGGTGAGCCAGATGACTCTGAAATTGGAAAGACTAAGTCGTACATATAATCGGGTATTTGCCCATACGAGCAAATACTACTTAATATAAACCCGACGATGATGCACCAAGCTTTCATTATTCCTACGCAACAAATGGGGCGTCAATTGGAATTCGCACGTTACATATTAATGCATACGCTAATGTGATTGTTCCCCTAATTTTCGAAGTAAAGTAATTTAATATTATCTAATAATATCTCACCTTCTTCACCTGCAAGACTTGCACCAAAAAATAGTTGAAATTGAAGA
Organism: uncultured Saprospiraceae bacterium; assembly: GCA_937930815.1. Taxonomy (GTDB): domain Bacteria; phylum Bacteroidota; class Bacteroidia; order Chitinophagales; family Saprospiraceae; genus JAGQWW01. The sequence goes on from CALHBQ010000460.1 coordinate 7,630, forward strand.
TATTCTGGTAGGTTGGCGTATAGACTCAAATCAAAGTAGATTTTATTCCAATTTTCGTTAGAATTGATGCCAAATTCTGGAAATTGTTCGAAGTTGTTGACGACATCCACTCCCGCTAATCCAAAAATAACTGGTATATCAGTTTTGTAATCAATTTCTAACCAAACAGGGGTATTATTGTTAGGTAACACATCAAAAAAATCGGTACCTGCAATGATTTCATTATGGTCAGAATTGAGTTTAATTCTGGCGGATTTTCCTTCAAAGGCGCCATCGCCATCAATCTCGATTTTAGTCTCAGGATCATCGTCCAAATCATTTTGAAATTTATGATTTTCAGAGTCGAAATCTTCATTGATCGCAAAGCGGATATTGTCTTTATATTTTACAACAGGGTCGATGATCGTCGTCTCTTCTGCTACAAAATTTACGCTGGTAAAAAAATCAGAGTAAGGTGGATATTCGTCTGGATTGGTGGATATTCCGTTTACTTTAACACCTGCTCTAATCAAAACATCAGCTTGACCAGTAGTCAAAATCGGAATTCTATCTATCGGTAATTCGTAACCACCTATGAATTCATCGTTGATATAAACAAACCCATACGTGATATTGGAAGAAGTTGATCCCTGATTGGTTTCGGGCTGAAATCTTATTTTGTCAATTGACAAATATGCAGGGATTTGAGCTGCTTGCTTTGAGCAATTTCCCAATAGGCAAAC
>CALHBQ010000461.1 GCA_937930815.1 uncultured Saprospiraceae bacterium
CCCCGCCAAATTTCCACCTTGATAAGCTGTTGCCTTTACACGTGGATCTTCTATTTCCCACAGTCGATTTCTGACTGCTGGATATCCTTTTTTTATGGTTTCTAAAAGGCCAGCTTCTGAGTTCGAGTACAAATAAAAGAGCCTTTGTCCCATCGCCCATTTATCTTTTCCAACCGAAGAATTGACTGTTTTATCTGTGAGCGCAGTTTGATATTTTTCATATCCAATATCAGCTTTTATCATTTTGGATGTAAGAGAAGACGTATCACTCAAATCTGCCAAAAGCACATAATTTCGCAAAGACCTGAAAATTCTTTCTTCCTTTATTTTTCGAGGAGAAAAATATCTTAAATCAAAATTGGCTTCCGGTGAAGGAAGAATGAGATAAGGAGCAGAAAGTAGTGTCGGAAAGTATCTCCAACCATTCCATTCCATAACGCCTCGTCTGCTACCACTGTGACTTCGTTGATTTTACTATAGGCAGTCGGTTTGCGCGCAGGACGACCGCTATCATCCATCGCACAACTGCTTAGGAATAAAACAAATCCAAAGATTAAAAATAACATTCCAGCATTTCCACTATATCTATTCATGGTTTCTATTTAAATTTTAGAAAAAGAGCTTTTGATTACTTGCTTGTATAGATGCAAATTCTTTTCAAAAAGTACATTTCCAAACCCAAAGGTAGGTTTCAGCACTCCAAAATTAATTATTGCCTCGTATTTTTTAACAAAGGTTGGATGACTTCGTCGAAAGTAACAACGAAATCCCTCAATAAATCATCAAAGAATCCGTTCTTTACGCCAAACATTCAACTCGACTTTTATGAAAAATTTCATTTTAATATTTGCTACCCTTCTTTTTACCAACATCGTCATTGGTCAAAATGACCACAAACAATTGGTTGAAGAAAACGATCCAGAAGCTACTGCTATTTTTCAGAAAGTAAGAGCCAAGTACGAGGCATTCGCAAGCGTAAAAGCAGATATTTCAACTACAATCGAAGTCCCTGAACAGCCAAAAATCGAGCAAAAAGGATCGCTTATTTTAAAAGGCGAACAATACAATTTAGATTTTCCAGATCTAACTTACCTAAGTGATGGTAAAAATCTTTGGGTACATTATAAAGATAAAAAAATGGTTCAACTCAACTCTATCGAGGAAGATGATGAATCATTGATGACTCCAAAAGATTTATTTAGAATTTATGAGCGAGATGATTTTATTTATGTGCTCGCCAATGAGTATTTTCAAAACAAAAGAACCATCCAACACATAGAACTCAAACCTACAGACCGGGGTGCTGAATATGCTAAACTACGCGTCAACATCGACAAAAAGACTTCTGAGATTTTAAGTATTAAAGTCTTTTTCACTGATGGAATTCGTTACGAAATCAAAATTGATAAACTAACTCCTAATCCATCGGACGCAGTTGCTTTTGCTTTTGATAAAAGTAAATTCCCAGATGTAAAAGTGGAAGACCTTAGGATTGATTAGAAAGGACGCAAATTTGTACTTCGAGCGAAGCCGAGAAGCACATGAATGGAAACCTGATTCCTACTTTTGCACTTCTCGACTGCGCTCGAAGTTCGCATGCTGCATGCGCTTATTCTTCAAATCCTGATTGACAATCAACGCCATTGAGATAAAAAAGAATGGGCCTACTTTGTCCGACTCGAGCATATCGTTTATCAACAGAAGTGCATCAATTACGATGATACTCAAGATGGCGATTAGTACAATAATCTGCTCATCCTTATCTTTTGTTTCTTGATAGACTTGCTCTCCTTTTATTAAAATAAAAGCAATCAGCAGTAGAAATATTGCAAGTCCAGGCAGTCCTTGCTCTACCATTATCATAAGGTAATAACTGTGAATCCCCGATCGTTCGGGGTTATCACTCACATAGGTCTGAAAACTCGCCAGCGTATAAGATTCATAAAAACTCACGAACGTTCCTGGACCAAAACCCGTAAGCGGTTCCGCTTTTATCATTTGGAAACCTGCTACCCAACGGTAAACTCTTTCCATCGTAGAAATGTCCTCTCCTTTATAAGTCGCTTCGATCAGGTTATTAAAATCATTATGCGTAATCGTTTTATTATAATCAGGAGCCATTTCCATATAATTATTATTGTGGCTCAGGTATCCAATCATCAATACAAAGACCGTTAAAGCAGCGACTAAGGAGATTTTCATCAATCGAAATCGCATGATAAAGTAAGCTCCAAATGCCAAAACGATTGCTACATATGCTGCTCTTGTATAGGAAAAATAAATTCCAATCAAAACCAATACGGCTCCGATTCTCAATATCCATTTTAGTAAAAAAGAATCTTTATACCAATTCATCGTCAGTACGATAACTGGAAAAAATAGCGCCATCAAACATGCATAATCCACATGATTTCTATAAAAAGGATGAACGACATAATTGATTTTTTCAAAGTCAAAACCAAATGAATAATGCTTAACATTGATAATGATAATCGAGAATACCAGCGGCACAAAAATCGTCCAGAGATAAGCCTTAAAATCCTTAATATCTTGAAAAATCGTTCCCGCTAAAAAGTAAAAAGTCGTTACATACCAGATTTTAGCCAGCATGAATTTGAACGAAATAACGAAAGCATTGGAAGTAATCATCGTTACAAACGTCCAACCAATATGCAGCAAGAATAATAGTGTAAGCGGATGTCTTAAGAAGGCAGCTGACATTGTTTTACCATTTTGCAAAACGTACAAAAAGTAAACTAAAGTCAAACCTACCATCAAAAGCTCAGCAGGAAAATCGGTACTAAATCCACCCGGTAAATCTACTTCCATCGACAATGGCAGCAGCAGTAAGAGTAGGAAAAAAATGTTTTTGAAATCTATGATAGAAACATAAACCAAAAGCAAAACGGCAGGAATTACCACTAAAAAATAGAGTTCACTTGCCGCAGCCACCAAAACACTCAGCACCACTACCAACGCATAAAGCGACGGCAGTAACCAATCCGTTTTTTGGTCAAAAAAATTCCTGATATGACTTATGAGATTAGTCAAAATCTACGCGTCTCCGTTGATGATTTCTTTCCAATTCACATCGCGGTAATGGTCAAAAACCAATAAACCGAGAACCGTCAATAACAATGCTACCACCGTAGAACCCAAAACAATAATACTTCGAGTCGGTCTCGCTTTTACAATAGGAACTTGCGCGGCTTCAACTAAATGAATACTTGGCGCATTCGTTTTATAGGCTGCTGTAACTCTCTTAAATCGTTCTTTATCCCAACTCAATTGTTTTCGAGCAGACTCATGTTGCTCGCTCAATATTTGCACGATCGAACTTCCTTGATTGAATAATTTAAGATCCTTTTGGAGACCTTCGATTTGCCTTTTGGAAGCATCCATTTCTATTTTCACTTTTCGTATAGAATCACGCGGCATGTTTGGGCTGTTTTTAACCGCCTCATATTTTCCTTCCAATTTTGAATAGGAAGACATCGCATTCGAAAAAAGCGAAGAAATTGTTTCCCCCTGCGTTTCAATATCATAAATCGAATACGTTTCTCGAAGTTTCATCAAACTATCCGTCAAAATTTTCAATCCAACCTCTTCATCTTTTATCGATAATTCAATCGCATCGATCTGTTGCTGTTGTCCTTTCCGAGCTACTTCCAAATTAATACTTTCAATTTTTTTACGGGCAGCATTTGCCATTTTAGCAGATAACGCGGGGTCTTGATCCTCCATAGAAAGCGCAAGTGCATCATACTTCGTTTTTTGAATATTGTAGAGACCATTAAATTTTTCAGCAATGTAAAAAGCAGATTTTGTACCCGTCGAATCCATCTCATAGTGGTTATAAAGATTAAATTCCCTAACCATATAATCTACCAACTCTCCACTCGTCGCAATAGTCAATAACCGCTCAACATCGTCGGTGGTACCATAATATTTAAAATCGGTCGCCCCTCCCCCAAACATCTTGTCAGGGTTGGTAAAATCCGTACTTGCTGCATAGAAAGTGGTGGTAGATTTGTAATATTCGGGCAGTAAAAGTGAAACGATAATACTACCAATAAACACCGCTCCACAACACATCAAAATAAGTTTCTTAAACTTAAAAAGTGTTTTGATCACCCCCAATAAATTCTCTTTGTTTTCCATTCTTAATGTGTAGTTCTTTAAATAACTCTAATTCGATTTTTGGAAAATTATATTATCAGAGTCCAGTTCTTTTTTATTTAAAAATGCTTCGATATCTCCACAACTTTTCAACGTCCCATCATTCTCTATCGAAAAAGATTCATATCCTAATTCATTCAATAATTGCTTGGCTTTCAAGTGCGCTTCGTTATGTCTTATTGAATGTAAGAATTCAATAACAACTTTTGGCGACTGAGATTTTAATAACTCAACAGCTCCGCTTATCACCATGTACTCCGCTCCTTCTACATCTATTTTTATCACTTTCGGAGCAATAGATTTTTGTTTTAAAAAATCATCTAAACTAATCGCTTCAATCGCTCGCTTCTCCGGTTTATTTGTTTGATACCAATCTGCATTTTTAAACTGGTCAATTTCCAAACTATTATACTCGGAATACAAAACTGGAAATTCATAAAAATTAAGCGTTCCTTT
>CALHBQ010000462.1 GCA_937930815.1 uncultured Saprospiraceae bacterium
AATTAGCTTCATCAGAACTTTCTGGTGAAGCTTTTTTTATGCCTATACCTTAAGTTGAAAGTTATTGGTTGAAGGTTGAATGAAACCTTCAACTTAGAACCCTCAATCTTTAGCACCGAGTTAGTCAACTCAATTGATAAACGATCTACTAACCTTATTAAAATATATATATTAGTTCTTCGGTAAAGTCACTTAGACTTTTTGATACGACGCTTATCAAAAGAAATTACTTTGAACTTATAGTTCGCATATGAAACCTCTGTACCTTTTTAGTAACAAAACCACACATCCCAATAACCAATAGAAACAAAACTCAATTAGCTAAGATTAATCAAGAAATGAGCATACATGAATGTAAATTCATTACCAACAAAGAAATAGGAAAGATTAGCCTTTAGGCAAAGTAACTTGGACTTCCCTGATACGGCGTTTATCAGAAGAAAGTACCTTGAACTTGTAGTTTTTATATGAAGCCTCTCTACCCTTTTTAGGAATAAAGCCACTCATTTCAAGTATCATTCCCGCTAAAGAATCTGACTCTCCTTTTATCTCATCAAAAGCATCTGTTTCTAATCCAAGAATTCTACAAACATCGTTGAGCATGGATTTGCCTTCGAATACATAATTGAATTCGTCTAGCTTTTTATAATCGATTTCTAATTTATCGTCAAATTCGTCTCGGATATCCCCTACTACTTCTTCCATGATATCTTCAAGGGTTACGATTCCAGAAGAACCTCCATATTCATCTACGATGATTGCCATATGCATTCTTGAGGATTGAAAATCCTTGAGTAATTCAGATATTTTCTTTTGTTCAGGAGCGAATAATATTTCTGTACGAATAAACTGTTGCCACTTAAAGTCTTCGCCCTCAGAAAGATTTCCGATTAGATCTTTTACATAAAGAATACCTGAGACGTGATCAAAGTCTTCTTTATAAACAGGAATACGTGAATAACCTGATTGTCTAATGATTTTTAAAACTTCAGAAAAAGATTGTTCAATATCTAAGCCGATAACATCTACTCTGGAGCGCATGATCTGTTTGACAGAAACCTCTCCGAAATTGACAATACTTTTCAATAAGTCAACTTCTTGTTTCGCATTTTTTCCACCAGCAACAGTCAACTCAATTGCTTGATCAAAATCTTTTTTACTTGCAACAGAAAGTCCTTGGCTATTTTTTGCTAATCTATTTTCTATAGCGCCAGTACCACTCACGAGTAAACTACTAAGTGGCTTAAACAATTTGTCCAAAACGATAATCGGTAAAGACATCATTTTTGCCAACTTGATATTATTGATACGCGCATAGACTTTTGGGATAACCTCTCCAAAAAGAACCAATAGAAAAGTAACTCCGACGATGGTAATAATGAAATTAAAAATCCTACCAGCGAAAGCCGCAGAAAGTAAATGCTCAATATTTAAAGAATTCAGAACACTACTCCCCCAACCTTCTAATAATTCTTCAGAAAGTGTTTGCCGAATAATGTATTCAGAAACAATTACGATAGCAATATTGATGAAATTATTTGCGATTAGAATATTGGCTAAAAGACTTCTTGGCTTTTCTTTTAGGTCAAGAATACGATCGCCAGCTTTAGATTTTTCTTGACGTAATGATTCATAATCATTAGAAGAAAGCGAGAAATATGCAACCTCTGATCCTGAGATCAAAGCAGAGCAAACCAATAAAAGAACAACAAAAAAAGCAGCGCCAGTAAGCTCTACGGAGAAGAGAAATAAGAAAGGACTTGCTTGTAAAAAAACGGCATTGTGAATAAAACTGTCGGGTTCGCTATCCAATTCGTACGAATTTGTTGAAAAATTGTAGAAGCCCGAAGGCTTCTACTTTATATTATTTTAGAACGGTAAATCGTCATCAGCTGCAGGAGCACTATCGGCTACTGGTGCTTTTGCTTTAGGTTCATTTACCGTTGCAGGTTCACTTGAAGGGAAGTTTCCACCACCACTATTTCCACTTTCATCGCGTTTGATATTTCTGTAGTAATTCGCTACGATTTCTGTAGTGTACCGAGTAATTTTGTCTTTATCTTCCCATTTTCTTGTAGTTAATTTACCTTCAACGTAAACTAAACTACCTTTCTTTAGGTATTGCTCGGCTCTTTCAGCCATGTTTCGCCACATAACTACATTGTGCCATTCTGTTTGACTTTGCCACTCTCCGGCTTTGTCTTTGTAATTCTCGCTAGTAGCTACACTTATTTTTGCAACAACTGCACCACTTTCGAGACGGCGAACTTCAGGATCCGCCCCTAAATTTCCTATTAAAGTTACTTTGTTTACCATGTTCAAAAATTTTAAATTAAAAAGTTAGTTTTCTCAAAATTCTCTAAAAACCACTTAAAATAGGTCTAAAGTTAGAGTTTTATCATTTAAATATAAATCAATTATTTTAGGAAATGCGAATTTAAGAAGACTATTATTAAGAACTCCTTTTAAAGAAGGATTTAGAGAGATAAATGTTTCATCCAAAATTTCGAATTCCCAAAATACGCCGATAATATATTGATGCGTGAGGGTTTGTTTGAATGGCTTTGATTTTTTGATAAATCTTATGTTTGAATGATCGAAGATTTTAGACCACTCATCCATTTTTGCAAACGTTGAAAAATCATCTACTAGCCCATCTGTTTCTACTAAAGGAAATTGATATAAATTCTTCCAAATATCTTTCCCTTCTCTCTTTTCGATCCAACGTGTATCTCCCTTTTTTAAAACAAGAAAATTGAAATGTCGAGTTCGCTTGATTAGTTTTTTTGATTTGATTGGTAATTCTCGTACGAGGTCTTTTTCAAAAGCAACACACTTTTTATTTAATGGACATGCTTCGCAATTTGGATTGGCGGGAACGCATTGAGTCGCTCCGAAATCCATGATGGCTTGATTGTATCTTCCAGGCTCTTTTTTATTTAGAAACTGTTGAGTGATAAGCTTAAATTCTTTCTTCCCATCTGTGCTATCAATGGGCGTTTTAATACCCAAAAATCTCGAAAACACTCGGAAAACATTTCCATCTAAAACGGCATAAGGAAGGTCATAAGCAAAAGAAGCAATGGCCGAAGCGGTATAATCACCGACCCCTTTCAATTTCAAAATTTCATTAAAATCAGAAGGAAAAACACCTTCCAATTCAGTTGAAATATACTTTGCTGTAAAATGAAGATTTC
>CALHBQ010000463.1 GCA_937930815.1 uncultured Saprospiraceae bacterium
AGTAAAAATGATGCTTTGGTAACTTTAGGCATTCAACCTAATCGACCTGATACTGGATATGGCTATATAAATTTCGATAAAAATGGCTCGAATGGTATCAATAAGGTGATCAAGTTCACCGAAAAGCCTCAATTAGAAACTGCCAAGAAATTCGTCGCAAGCGGTGATTATCTTTGGAATGCAGGTATTTTTATTTGGTCAGCCGAAGCAGTCATTTCTGCTTTTGAAAAGAATGCACCTGAGATTATTGAAATTTTAGGAAAAGGAGAAAACGATTATAATACCACAACTGAACAGGCATTTATTAATAAAGCCTACCCGACTACACCAAAAACTTCCATCGATTACGCTATCATGGAAAAGGCATCGAATGTTTATACCATTCCTTCTGAATTTGGTTGGTCTGACCTCGGAACTTGGGGTTCCTTACATGCGGAAGCAGAAAAAGACGATCACGGAAATGTCTTGAAAGGCGATCAAATTTTAGCTTTTGATGTGAAAGATTGTTTAGTAAGAGCACCAAAAGAAAAATTGGTCGTAATCAAGGATCTCGAAGATTACATCGTAGTAGATGAGGAAGATGTTCTTCTGATTTTTCCAAAATCAAAAGAACAAGAAATCAAGGCGATCACAGGTGAAATTCGAAAATTAAAAGGAGATAAATTCCTATAACAGATCCGTAGCCTGAGCGAAGCCGAAGGGTACAAAAGTGGAAATTGATTACTGCTTTTGTACCCTTCGGCTTCGCTCAGGCTACGCATTCTTATGCTAATGCCATACTAATAATCCAACTTCAATATTCCAGAATTAAGCCGCAATCCGCCACCAATATATAAGGTCTCCTGATCAAGCGCATCCGAAAAGCTATCTTTTGAGCGCTGGTAATAATTCAAATCAAGGAAGCAATTATGAAAAACCTGATACGATATATTCGCATTCAAAATCAGGGCGTTGTATTCCGTACCTTGAAATAATTCGTTACCGTATTCGCGCTCGCGATTATTATTACTTAAAAGGATATTGTCTCCCCAATTGGTTCCTGCCTCACTTTCTCCTGCTTTGAAAGTTATCGTTTTCAATTCCAAAAATAAATTTTTGATAGGTTGGTATTTTATAATTCCAATAAACTCCTGAAAGTTGGCGCCAATCGGATGCGCCAATGGCTGATTAAAATGCGAATAAACAGAAGAACTATCTCCATGCGAATAAGTATAAGGTCGCACCGTATTCGTTTCAAATTGTAGGTCCAATTGATCTATTCCAAAAGCATCAATATATTTCACACCTGCTTGGTAACCGTATTTGTTCGCCCACCATCCTTGATTATCAGTTATCAATTCATTGAATTTGAACTCATCTAAAATGAATTGGCCGTAGATCTGAAATCGGTTCATCAAATTCCAATTTCCATTCAAACCTAAAAGGATATTATCTGCACTCCCAGTTACTTGCTCCACTGTTCGATAAAGAATCACTGGATTGAGATATTGTAACTCAAATTGGTTGTTTCGTTGAAAAACGACCGTTTCAAAAAAACCGATACTTAGATTTGGCGTTACATAATAATCCAAATAATGCGAAGCCATATACTTTTTAGGTAACAAAAAATCACGTGCATTGCGTTTGGCTTCAGTTGCTAATTCAGCAAAAACGTTCTGTAATTGGAAGCGCCAAACCCGCCAATTAAATTTCAAATAAAAATAGTTATTGGCAAAATCGGATAGCAATAATGACCGATAACCATTTCCAACAAAATGCTTTCCATGCCCCAATTGCACTCCAACGTGCTCAGAAACATTAAAACCCAAATAGGCCTGCGCATTCAAAAAATCATACCCATCAGTGATGTCAAAAACGGAACTTTCATACTTTTTAAAAAAACCAGCTCCTGGCACTGCATTGTCTCGTTTGATTCGCTGCGTTACATAATTGGCAAAACGCGCCTGAGATTCAATAATATTTGAATAGAAAAAAATCCGATCATCTACCCCACCCCGAAATTCGATGCCTCTTTGGTTTAGAAAAACTGGCTGTGCATCATCCTTAGAATTCGCATAACCGAGATTTAAAATTGGATTGGCGCGAAAGTGAAAGTCTTTTTGATTTACTTCAAACAGATTGGCGGGTGTTTTATAGAAATGTTTCAGCAACCCTTTTTTCCTTTTAAAATAAGGGCTTTTCATTCCAACCTCAACCAAAGATTGTTTATAATTTCTCCCTCCGATCAAAGTAATTTTAGAATCATTGATCCCCAGCCACTCATTATTATCATTGAAAAGGTCTTGAATGTTTTTCCTTTCAATATTTGAGAGTGAAGTGTCAGATTCCATCACTGACAAACCTAAGCGAACCGCATCTTCTCGTAAATATGGCTTCACTGACGAATGATACAAATTGGAATTACCCGATTTGATTTCCAACCGTTCCATTGTATAGCCAGTCCGACTACCGTTGGTAATATTAGAACTTTGTCCGTAAATTGTTTGAAAGAAAAAAAGAAAAAAAATAGAGGAGAGTAAATACTTCATGAAGCCGATTTATTTGAGTCTATATATTGGGCTTCAAGGTAGGAAATAAATGTTCCTCGCAAATAGCGAGGAACATTATTTTATTTTTTAACCTCTTGAAAAGAGATCATATTTT
>CALHBQ010000464.1 GCA_937930815.1 uncultured Saprospiraceae bacterium
AATTAGCTTCATCAGAACTTTCTGGTGAAGCTTTTTTTATGCCTATACCTTAAGTTGAAAGTTATTGGTTGAAGGTTGAATGAAACCTTCAACTTAGAACCCTCAATCTTTAGCACCGAGTTAGTCAACTCAATTGATAAATGATCTTTCAAAAGCTTAGTTTAAATTAATTCACAATGTTGGCTCGGTACACATTGGTTCATACAATTTGTTAAAATTTGGATGTTTTAAGAGCGGATCGTTCAGGTTTTAAAAGTTGTGGTAACTATTGACAGTTGAGTGAATCTACTTAGCTTTGAAAGCTTTTTCGATTGGAAATGTATAAAAATAATGAAGAAGGTATTAAGAGCAAAAAGAATTTGGAGGTATTTTAGTCTTTTTTATTAATCCCAAATTGTATTTTTAAACCTAAGGTTGAATCTCAATTTGAAGGGTAAAACAAGCTGCTTATATACTATAGATGTCTCAAGAGACTAGTGGTGATTTTCAAAATTCATCACTTAAAGATATGCTCGATTTTGAAAATCGAACATATCGAAACTTATGAGAAAGCACCTACGTTCGTTGAAAAATGAAATACAATAGCTCTTTACTTTTTGCTTTTTATTTCTTGTTAGTAAGTGAATCACAATAAAATATAAAAGCCCCTTTGAAAATTAATTCAAAGGGGCTTTATCATAAGAAGTTAATTAAAATTATTAATTATCTCCGCCTCCAATTCTGTAACCAACAGCAACACGCCAAACACCGTCTAACCCTAAACTAGGAAGTGTTAGATTATTACCTTCGTCATTAAAGGTTGTTTTTTCACTAAAAGCTCTACCAAGGCCAGCAGCAAATTCTAAAACAATACCTCTACCGCTTACCCATTTGTAACCAGTTAAAAGTCCTACAGCAAACCTAGAACTTTTATACCCGAAGTCAAAATTGTCAGTATCATCATTGTCAGTGAGTGAAAAAGCTCTTTGCTTTGCATAGACTCCAGCAAAAAACTTATCACAACCATTGTTAGGACCGAAATAGTATTTTCCCGCTCCTAAAATGTTATAACCTGATCTGTCTAAAGCGACATCGCCAATACCTCCATCTCCATAATTAAGACCAAATCCTAACTCAACGCCAAAATCGCTTGATAATCCGTATTCTGCTACAAGGTCAGGGCTGTCAAACAATAACCCAATAGGATTAATTTTTAGGTCAAGTTGGCCAAATAAGTTAAAAGAAGCAAAAAGGATAGTGATTAATAATAAATTCTTTTTCATAAATTAATGTGGTTTTAATAGATTTTAAAAATAGTTAATTGAATTAAATGGGCGATTTCAGTTGTGTTAAATGAAAACAAGCCATAAATTATTCGTAGGTTAAAAAAAATATCTTTTGTTGATTTGTATTAGTCTATATCTATTGATAGGTGGAGAGAATTTTAATTTCAAGTCAAATGAAAAGAATTTGGAAATGAAATTCAAATTTTTTTAGAATAAAAATTCTTTTAGAAAATATAGTTGGATTTTTTATGACATAAAACTATCTTTGCAGCCCGTTTGAAAAAATGGGTGTTTTTTAACTTAAAAATCAATAATAATGTTTGCAGTTGTAACCATTGCCGGTCAACAATTTAAAGTAGAGAAAGGTCAAGAGATCTTTGTCCACCGGCTGGATGCAAAAGAAGGTGATAGTATCACTTTCGATCAGGTGCATCTCATAGACAATGATGGGAGTGTTAATCTTGGTAAACCAACAATTAGTGGAGCCAAAGTCAATGCTACTGTCGTAAGACATGAAAAAGGCGATAAAGTAGTTGTTTTCAAAAAGAAACGCCGTAAGGGGTATCGAAAGAAAAACGGTCATCGCCAGTCATTTACTAAAATTGAAATTAACGGCATTGCTGGGTAATTCGATATTAGTAGAATCAATTTTTTCAAATTAAAAAAATTATAAAATGGCTCATAAAAAAGCATCCGGTAGTTCAGATAATGGACGCGACAGTAATAGTAAACGCCTTGGTGTAAAATTATTCGGAGGTCAGGTAGCTAAAGCTGGGAACATTATCATTCGCCAAAGAGGAACTAAATACCACGTTGGTGAAAATTGTTATTTAGGAAAAGATTTTACAGTACACGCTAAGATAGACGGTAAGGTGGTTTTTAGAAGAGGATATAAAAACCGTGTTTTCGTAAGTATTTTACCTGTAGATGGAGTTGCAGAAACAGTTGCAAAAATTAGCAAACCTAAAAAACAAAAGGCTACTAAGCCTGTTGTTAAAACGGAAGCGCCAAAAGCAACCGTTGCACCAAAAGCTGCACCAGTAGTAGAAGAGGCTAAACCTGAACCTAAAGTAGAAGCTGCAGCTCCTATGGCAGCAGCAGCTCCAAGTTCAACTGGAAAGCCAGATGATTTAAAAAAGGTTGAAGGTATCGGTCCTAAAATAGCAGGTTTGCTAAATGATGCAGGAATTCTTACCTTTGCTACACTGGCGTCAACAGACGTAGAAAAAATAAAGGAAATATTAACCGCAGCGGGTAGCAGATATAAAATGCATGACCCAACGACTTGGCCTCAACAGGCAGCCCTTGCAGCAGATGGAAAATGGGATGAATTGAAAAAATGGCAAGACGAACTCGATGGAGGTAAGTAATGTCAGTGTAGCAAGTTCTTAATTTGAATAAAGATGTTTTAGTTTTCATAGCTTTTTTGTGCCCTGCCCCCTCTCCAAAATAAGGGCAGGGTTTTTTTTATCTTCACATTAAAGCAAAAAAGAAGAGCCGTTCAGATTGATTCTGAACGGCTCTTTTTTATATGGAAATATTTATATCTCAGTTAATAATATCGTTTACGTCTAACTTTAGCTGCATATTTCGCTAATCTAACTACTTGACAGGTATAGCCGTATTCGTTGTCATACCAAGCATAAACAGTAATGTTTTTTCCATCGTTGGAAACAATAGTCGATGGACCATCAATCAATGACGCACTGGTTGAACCTACAATATTACTCGATACAAATTCAGTAGAAGTAGAAAAATGAAGTTGTTCCACTAAGTTGCCATTGTAAGCGGCATTTTTCAAAAGTGAATTTAACTCATCAGTAGTGGTCTCATTTTTCAATGTCAAATTAAGAATCGCTACTGAACCAGTTGGTACTGGAACGCGTACTGCATTTCCCGTAAGGTTTTTACCTAAATGTGGTAAAACGACTCCAACCGCTTTGGCTGCGCCTGTCGAAGTAAGCACCATATTAATTGGAGCACCACGACCACGTCTCGACTTTTTATGAAAATTATCTAAAAGGTTTTGATCATTGGTATAGGCATGAATCGTTTCGATATGCCCTCTTTGGATACCGTATGCATCATCAATCACTTTAAGCGGTGGTACGATTGCATTGGTAGTGCAAGATGCCGCACAAAAAATATTGTCATTATCAATATCCAATTCTTTTTGATTTACACCATAAACGATATTTGGAATACCTTTTCCTGGAGCCGTCAACATAACTTGAGCAACTCCTGGACGAAGATGAATACTCAATTCTTCTTTATCTCTCCAAACGCCAGTATTATCGATAACCAGTGCATCATTAATACCGTAGGTTGTGTAGTCGATATCTGATGGACGTCCAGCAAATATTATTTTAACTTTGTTTCCGTTAATAATCAACTCTTCGTTTTCAGCATCAACTTCGATAACACCATTGAAATCTCCGTGAACAGAATCTGTTTTGAGTAAGGCAGCTCTTTTTTCCAATTCTTCTGCAACGGATTTCATTTTCTTTCTAACGACTATTGCTTTTAAACGAAGCTGACTACCGCGACCAGTTGTTTCAATGATACGACGAGCAGCCAATCTGCCGATACGTCCGAGTCCATAAAGTACGACATCTTTTGATTCAGAACCATCATGAGATTCTTCTTCGTTTAGATTTCCTAATGCGGTAGAAACAAAATCGTTGTGTGTAGTTTTGAAAGATTTCTTTTTGAGCCACTCTACACTCAATTTCCCAATGTCAATTTTGGCTGGGCCTAAATTTGGAATAGCATCAATTGCTTGAGCAATTTTTAAGGATAACTGAACAGGAATTGGCTCATCATGATAATTTTTTGCGATTTCATGAAGAGAAATTAACTCACTGGGTCTGGTATCATAAATATTTTTTCTAAAAAAAACTAATTCGATAGATTTATCGAATCTAAGATCACCAACGATATGGAGTAAATCTAAGGCGATTTTTTCTTTTTCTCTCCAAATATGTAGCGCTGTCTCTGTGCGCTTTTGAAGAGTAGTAACATCCTTCGACATGCAAAATAATTTTGGTCTTGGCTGTTAGGAGAGCCAAGTTGGTTAAAGAAGTTGTTTGAACTAAAACTTTAAACAACTTCATAAAAAAAGGCAATACAAAGGTATGAATTTATTAAAGTAGAAACATGCGAAGAATTAGGTAATTCTTATAGTGCTATTTGTCCCAATTTCGATTGAGGAAAGATTCGGGGCTTTCACCGTAAAGGGTTTCTCTTTCTTTAGAAAATCCAAAACGAACATGGGGCAATAGTCGTTTGAGCCAACCAAGAATTAGCTTTTTCTTTTTAATAGAAATTTGAAAGGAGCATTCGCTGCCATCTGCCAATTTCATGATAATGTAACAACGAGCGAATAGAGAAATCCCAAACGGCATAACTTGGGTGACAAATGGATATATCCAAACGATGGTTTGTCGCTTATCTCGAAGTGCTATGATTACGGGTGAAGCTTCTATATCTTGATTTTGGAAAGTTTTGTAAAACAGATAAAATCCTGGTGCAAGCAGGATGAAACCAATAATGCCAAAAAAGAAATAGGTAGTCTTGGATAAATACATCAAAACTACACCACCTACCATAAATAGCACGCCAATAGCAAGCATTTCCCAAACCTCACGTTTGAGTGCTTTTTCGATTTCCTTCATGGCTGGATGTCGGAGTAAGCTATTCATTACTAAATGAGACGTTTTTGATAAAAAAAGTAGCATCTGCAAGATGTCTAAAAAACAAATAATTATCAATCGCGTTCAAAATAGGTGAAACTGTTCTCAAAATGATTTAAATTGAAATCATATTTTAACATAGTTCAACTGGCTTTACAATAGACAACTAAATTCACTCTAAATGATGCGATTCAAACTTACTGGAATTTTCTTGGCGTTTTTCTTCCCATTGGTGCTTTCTGCACAGATGATTAATACGGAATTTGGTAAAAATAGGGTTCAGTTTCATAAAGATTTTGAGGATTGGTCTGAGTATGAAAGTCAAAATTTTGTAGCCTATTGGTACGGTGAAGGTCGGAATGTTGGACAAGCAGTTATTCAAATCGCAGAGCAAGAGTTCAAAGATGTCCAAAGTATCCTTGAGCATCGGATGAATAAACGAATCGAAATTATCGTTTATGTTGACCTCACAGATTTAAAACAAAGTAATATTGGTAGTGAAGAAGCATTTGTAAATAGGACTGGTCAAGCCAAAATTGTTGGTAATAAAATGTTCGTCTATTTCAATGGTGATCATAGAGATTTGAAACGACAAGTACGCGAGGGAATTGCATCGGTGTTTATTAATTCCATGTTATTTGGTTCGAGTCTGCAAGAGATTGTTCAGAATGCAGTGATGATGAATTTGCCTGAATGGTTCAAACAAGGATTGGTTGGTTACTGCGGAGAGCAATGGAATACCGATTTGGATAATCAGATGCGTGACATCATTTTAGATGAAGAATTTAACGGATTTGAAAAATTTGCAAGAGAGAATCCCAAATTGGCCGGCCACTCCATGTGGTATTACATCAGCCAAAATCATAACGAAAATACCGTTTCCAATTTAGTTTACTTGACTCGTATCAATAGAAGTGTGGAGAGTGGTCTGTTGTATGTGCTCGGAACACCCTACGAACAAGTTATGGAAACTTGGAAAATCTACTACAACGAACGATACAAAAGAGAATCAAAGGAATTTAGCGAGATAGCACAATCGCCTTTAAAATTAAAAAACAAAAGAAAGCTCCCGCTCAATCGTTTGGTCATAAGTCCAGACGGTAAAAAAATAGCCTACGTTTCAAATGAAATTGGCAAAACGAAAGTCTATGTACAGGATGTAGAAACGGGCGAGCGAAAGGTTGTTTTTAAAAATGGATTTAGAAATGTGATACAGGCAACGGATTACAACTATCCAATTTTGGCTTGGAGTCCTAACAATTTCCAATTGGCTATTATTTATGAACGAAGAGATGTGATTCAACTTCGACTGCATGATGTGAATTCGGATAAATCTGTAACTGAACCACTTGATCCACAATATCAACGTATCAACAGTATAGATTTTGTTGACCCAAAAACCATGGTTTTTTCGGGAACGATTTGGGGGTATTCTGATCTCTTTTTGTACTTTATCAATACCCGACAAACCAAAAGAATCACCAATGATTTTTGGGATGACCTTGATGCGAAGTTTGTTAAGTTAAGAAATAAAAAAGGAATTTTATTTACCTCTAATCGTCAGACGACCGCTAACATTGCTGCTCGAATGGATACGATTTTACCTATCGAAACTTTTGATGTTTTTTATTACGATTTAGAAAATAATTCGAAAGAACTGGTTCAAGTAACTGCAACGCCATTTGCGAATGAACGGCAACCCGTAGCGATTGATACGACTTATTTTGGATTTTTGAGTGATGAAAGCGGTGTTTATAATAGAGCCAGCGGTTATCTCGAAGATTATGTTTCTCATCACGAAAGGGTGGTTTTGTTGAAAGATGGCGATGAGTTTATCATGCATATTGATTCCTCCACTTCCACTTTAGATTCTACTTTGGTTGATTCTATTTATACTCGACCGGTTATAAAAACGCGCGGGGTTACTCATTTTCAAAGCAATTTGAATAGAAATTTAAGCTCTTATCATACGGCCCCGACGGTTGGGAAGTATGTAGTAAACTCGCAAATGGATGGTCTTAATAATTTTTATGTAGGCGAGTTATCGCCAGAAGATAAAGTGGTTCCGAAACCGACAAAGTTTGCGGCATCTCGTTTTGCCTCTCAAAAATTAAAGTCGCGGGCCGAAAAAGAGTTGAATGATCAAATCGAAAAAATAAAAGAGATTGTACGAGAAACTCCGAAGGAAGAAGCACCACCAAAAGAAGAAATTAAAAAAGAACAGCCCAAGGATGAGGAAGAAAAGTTAGATATCGATAACTATCTTTTTCAAACAGAGTTTGAGGATATTGAAGAGCAAAATGAAAGGGTGATTGTTTTGGATGATGAAATTCAGGATGATCCTGAGAAACGAATTAAAATCATTAGAAACATTTTTACGAAAGAAGACGAAGTGCATCGATTCCGACCTGCTCGTATAATACCATATCGTTTAAAATTCAGGACAGATTTCTTGACGACGAATATGGATAACAGTCTGCTGTTTACTGGTTTGAGTAGTTATGCCGGCACACCAAATGCAGGTGGTCAGGGTGGAGGTGGAGCGCAACCCACTGGTAATAATGATGAATTGGCAAGAAGTTTATCGCCAGCTGCTGGTATTTTGATGAAAGCAAATTTCAAAGATTTACTCGAAGATTATCAAATAGAAGGTGGTGTTAGGATTCCAACCACTTTTGATGGAGCGGAGTATTTTCTATTTTTTGATGATAAAAAAAGTAGAATCGATAAACGATACGCCTATTATCGTCGCAATAAGAAAAGTGTTGATGATAGTCAACCAGGCTATCCACGTCGATTCGAAACCACTTCGAATATTGCTTTGACCCAGTGGAGTTATCCATTCAATATTTATAAAAGTATCAGAGCTATCGGAACTGCGCGTACCGATCGGTTGACACCTTTGGCGACGAATGACATAACCTTAACCGATGCAATCATAAGGGAGCAACGTTTAGGTTTGAAAATGGAATATGTTTTTGATAACACCATTGACGTAGCGATGAATATCAAAAATGGAACCCGTTACAAATTTTACGCAGAAGGCGTGAAGCGTCTTGCTTTGAATTTGAGCGATGATCCTTCTTTCAATTTTGGGAAAGGATTTTTGGGTGTCTTAGGTTTTGATGCCAGACATTATCAACGGTTTTTGAAACACTCTGTATTGGCGCTCCGTGCATCGGGTGCGACTTCTTTTGGTGCAGAAAAGATTCTTTTCCATTTGGGTGGAGTGGAGAATTGGCTTGATTTACCTCGAAATAAATTTGATAATTCCATTCCACTTCCTGCAGATAATAATTTTGCTTATCAAACGGTTGCTGCCAATTTACGTGGTTTTCGTATGAATATCCGTAATGGAAATTCATTTGCGCTTATCAACACGGAGGTACGTATTCCGATGTTTAGATATATTTTTCCAAGAACTTCCTCTGCATTTTTCAGGAACTTCCAAGCGGTTGGTTTCTTTGATAGCGGAACAGCTTGGCAAGGCATCACGCCTTTTACTAAAGAAAATCCAATCAATACCGTTTACCTATTTCAAGGAGATGATCCGAACGTGGCTCCTGTTGTCACAAAAGTTAATTACTTCCGTGATCCGTTAGTTGCGGGTTATGGAGTGGGAGCACGTATGTTGTTGTTTGGTTACATGCTTCGAGTGGATTATGCTTGGGGTATTGAGACGCGGAAAGTCCAGGATCCTAAATTGTATTTTAGTTTGGGAATGGATTTTTAAAGGATACCCATTGCTGAACGCAAAGACGCCATGACGCAAAGTTTTATACTTGTGTCATGGCGTTTTTTATTTTACAAAAAACTTTTCCTTAATTTCACAATTCAAACCAACACAAAACGAATTGAACGACTTCACAAGGCTATTCGATATCTATCCATATCAACTTGCAAAGTATCCGAAGGAGAAAGCAGTTGGTATTCGGGATGGCAAAGGTTGGAAGACTTATTCCACGCAAGAGGCCATCGAAAATATCAATCAAGTAAGTGCGGCATTATTAGAACTTGGATTGCAATCTGGCGATATGGTTGCAATACTGGCGAGGGGAGGAAGTCCTTGGTGGAATTTTTTGGATATGGGGATGCAGCAGATTAGAGTCATTTGTGTACCGTTGCATTCGACTGCGATGCCTATGGAGATTAAGCATATTTTGAAAGAGACAGAGGCGAAGTTATGTTTTATAGAAAATGATACGCTTTTAAAAAAAGTAAAAACGATAAAGAAAGAGTTGCCCTCCTTAGAAAAAATATTCTTGATGGAGCGAGGTTTTGGAGGAGAAGGATTTGAAAATTATCTAAAACCGACGACCCCTCAAATTTTAGAAAAAATAGAAAAGCTAAAAGCCAAGATCAAACCTGAGGACTTGGCAACTATCATCTATACGTCTGGAACAACCGGTTTGCCGAAAGGCGTAATGTTGTCACATAATAATATCATTTCCAACATAAAATGCATACTTCCGCTGGTGCCCGTGGACTATCAAAAAACGAGTTTTAGTTTTTTGCCATTGAGTCATGTTTATGAACGAATGGTTACTTATAGTTGGATGGTCGCGGGGTGTTCGTTGTATTATGCGACTTCGGTAGAGCATGCATTGGATGAACTTAAATCGGTTCGTCCACATTATTTTACATCAGTTCCGAGATTGTTGGAGCGGATGTATGAAGAAATCAATGCGACCGCAAATAGCCGAAATTTTCTAAAAAGAAAACTCACTCGTTGGGCATTGAATCTGGGGAAAAAGTACAACCCTGAAAAGAAAGGAGCAATTGGTTATCGAATTCAACGTTGGTTTGCGAGTGTTTTGGTGTATCGATTTTGGCGCAATGCTTTGGGTGGAAAAGTAAAAGGCGTATTGGTTGGCGCGGCTCCGATGCAGGCAGAATTGATTCGACTTTTTTCAGCTGCAAACATTCCGATACGAGAAGGGTATGGTTTGACAGAAACGTCGCCTGTGATTTCATTCAATAGATTTGAACCAGGAGGTTATAAAGTTGGAACGGTAGGAATTCCAATTTCGGGTGTAGATTATAAAATAAATGAGCCAGATGAAGAGGGGAGAGGCGAAATTTTGGTGCGTGGCCCAAACGTTATGATGGGTTATTATAAAAATGAAGCCGCGACTAAATTGGTTTTAGATGATGATGGTTGGTTTTCTACAGGTGATATTGGGCAAGTTGTTTTTAGAAAATTTTTAAAAATAACAGGAAGAGCAAAAGAAATTTTTAAGTCGTCTGATGGAAAATATATCGCTCCTCAAAAATTGGAACAATTACTCCAATCAAGTCCGTTGATAGAGCAAGCAATGATTTTGGGTTATAAACGAAAATCTGTGAGCGCGCTCATCGTTCCCAATTTTAATAACCTTAAAAATTGGAGTGAGGAAAATAACGTGCATTGGACTGGCCCACAATTCATGGTTATTAATCAAAAAATAGAAGCGCTTTTAAAAACTGAAATAGATAATTTCAATGAAAGCCTCGAACCGCATGAAAGAATCAGACAATATATTTTGCTTCACGAGTTGTGGACAACAGAGTCTGGAGAAATGACTCCTACTTTAAAACCTAAAAGAAAGGTCATTGAATCAAACAACAAAAAAGCGATTGAGAAACTCTACAAAGATTAGATTATTTAAAAATAGATAAAATGGGTATATTGATTTTTGACTAGTCACAAATCTTGACAGTATTGAAATTATGTCTTAAATTGGGATTGTAATTAATAATTACACCCTCCTTAAAAGTTTTTTGCCTCCCGCCCAAAGAAGAATTGACTTACTAAATTTCTTCTTAATTATATTAATTAAATTACTAATACTATGGCACTTAGCATCAAACTTTCAAAGAAACCCCTTGACCTTTCAGCGACAACTAAATTTGTTTACGGAAATCAATCTGG
>CALHBQ010000465.1 GCA_937930815.1 uncultured Saprospiraceae bacterium
ATCACCGATTCACCAAATCAGGATTTCCCATCAACCCATTCTGATAATTTTTGATACACTGTTTTATTTGGTCTTCATTATTCATCACAAAAGGGCCATAAGAAAATACCTCTTCATCCAAAGGTTGCCCTCCCAAAAGCAAAAATTCAGCTCCTTTTTCAGAATACAGATTAATGATTGAATCGCCTCGTTGGTAGATAGCGATTTGATGGTCGGTCAATTTTTGTTTTGCTTCCAATTCCAAATTACCTTTCACATTATATAAAAAAGCATTATGTGTCGGGTCAGTTGGGATGTCCAGTCTGGAATCTGCTTCCATTTTTACATGATAATAAAATGCAGGTGAGTAGGTTTCTATTTGAGATTTTTTACCAAAAAGTTCTCCTAAAATTACTTTGATAGTCGATTTCTTTTTCTTGATAATGACCATTTTTGACTCATCATCAACGGAAGTAGTAGGAGTATCAAATTTATGTTTGGCAGGTGTATTCAGCCAAATTTGAAACCCATGATATTGACCACCTTCGTTGTATAATTTTACGCCAGACTCCTCCATGTGGATGGCGCCTCTTCCCGAATTAAACATCATAAAATCACCCTTCCCAATTTGAAAATCATAATTCAAACTGTCCTTGTGGTGGCCCGTTCCTTCCAAAAAGTAAGTGGTCGGAGTGACTCCCGCATGTGGATGTGCATCAACGCGTAACGGATCTTCACCTGCCTTACAAGTGACTGGTCCAAATTCGTCAAATAACACAAAGGGAGAAACATAATCCGTTTTATCACCTGCAAAAGCCCTTAAAATTGGAAGCGTACCAACATTGGTTTTTTGAGCAGAGAATATCTGTAATATTTTTCTTGAAGTTTTGGATTGCAACATTCCCGAGTTACAACTTACGAGAGAAGGGTAGGCAGCCGCAATTCCTAAAATCGCAGATCCTTTGATGAATTTTCTTCTGTACATGGTATTGAATTTGATGCCAAAAGTAGTTTGAATAAATTTTCTAAACCGTCTTGAAAACTACTCTTTTGTTGGCGTGTTATTTGATTTTAGAAAAAGAAAATAATGCCACAATGTTCAAAGTCGTGATGGGATACATTTATCTCACTATTTTTATTGGAGTATTTACTTGGAAATTATGGGCAACCTTGGGTAAAACAGAGGATGGCCCTTTGCTTTTTACATTGGTTGTTTTAGTAATTTTAGGCATCGTTTTGATGGTTAGGAAAAAGCTATTTGAAAACTATTAATCTTCTTTCTCGCTCTTCATCAAGCATTTAAATTAAAAAAACATCAAGGCTTCTTCTTTGCAAACCTTTTCTTACTCGTATATTTGCCGATTCTCAAAACAAATATATGAGTAAAAAATCAGGAAAAAGTGTCGATATTAATCCCTCTGAACCAGAGAAGGATTTAGAAACGATTCAGCGAGAACTGGAAGAAAACAAGATTCTGAAAGAGGAAGAGTCCAAGGTAGATATTGAAATTGGGAAAAAACTCTATGATTATCAGGAAGCGGATATGATTCAAATTTTCGAACGATTCGAAAATTGTCCTGCTAATTATAACTTAATTTATCAACTTCCAACCGGTGGTGGTAAAACAGTAATTTTCTCCGAAATTGCTCGCCGTTATATCGAACAAAAAAAGAAAAAGGTATTAATTCTTACCCACAGAATTGAGTTGCTTCGCCAGACATCTGGTATGCTAAGTGAGTTTGGAGTCACCAATAAAGTGATTAATAGCCAAGTCAAAGAATTAGAAGATCAAGGCGATTATATGTGCTTTGTTGCGATGGTGGAGACGCTCAATAATCGGATTCAGGACGGGAAGATGGACTTGGAGGAGATTGGGTTGATGATTGTCGATGAGGCACATTACAATTCATTTAGAAAGCTTTTCAAATACTTTGATCACTGCTTTATTTTAGGAGTAACAGCCACTCCATTGAGTTCAAACATAAAGCTTCCGATGAAGGATATTTATGATGAACTTATCACTGGTACTACGATTACAGGTTTGGTTGGAAAAGGTTTTTTAGCGCAAGCGAATACCTACGTATATAGCGTAAATGGTTTGACGAGTCTGAAAGTCGGTATCAATGGGGATTACACTGTTTCTTCTTCCGAAGTTTTCTACTCCAGTAATGTGATGCAAGGAAAGCTTTTGGGGGCATATGAAGAACGTGCAAAAGGCAAAAAAGTCCTTATTTTTAATAATGGTATCAATACTTCCAAACAGGTATTCGTAACGTTTGCTTCTAAAGGTTATAAAATTCGTCACCTGGATAGTAACACGCCAAAGCAAGCGAGAAAGGATATTTTGCTGTGGTTCAAGGCAACGCCAGATGCAATTTTGACTTCGGTTGGGATTTTGACTACTGGTTTTGATGAGCCAAGTATCAATACGATTATCATGAACCGCGCGACCAAATCACCAACGCTTTATTACCAGATGATTGGTCGTGGATCAAGGATATTTACAAATAAATCTACTTTCGATGTAATAGATTTGGGTAACAATGTTGCTCGATTTGGATTGTGGGAAGCTGATGTCAACTGGCAGAAAATTTTCCGTTCACCTCAATATTACTTGGATTCGATTATCTCTGATGATGACATTGAAAGAGGTATCAGATATGAAATGCCAGATTCAATTCGAAAAGAATTCGCGAAGACGGAAGTAGTGAAATTCGATATTGAAGAGGTTGCAACAGAAGTGGCAAAGGCTGGATTGAAAACCGAAGTTGTAATCGATAGATCAATTGAACAGCATGTTCAAATGATTAAGGAAAATGCAACAGATTTTGCACATTCCTTGACGCTCATTCGGTTACTCAATGATGACATTGACGACCGTGTTAGAAGATATACTTATCAGTTGAGTAAATCCACTAAAAATTTCTTCAAGTGGGCGGTAGATGATTATAAAACAAGATTGAAAAGAGGAGTGATGAAGAAGTTTTAGAACTTTAATAAGGATGAAAAAGGTAGTTGACTTTTATAAAATCATTGAACCATAAAATCATAATAAAAGGCAACTAATTATTTTATAATTTTAATTAGGTGCACTATTTTATTCTAAACAATTTCGAAGAAGATTTGTCTTGTTTGCAAATGAAAGGCTTGTTTTAACAACCAATTGTCCAACTCTGAAAAATTCTGAATTATGAAGGAGAAAAAAGGCATCGTTTGGTTTCGGCAAGATTTGAGGTTGCATGATAACGAAGCGCTACATGATGCATTAATGCATTGCGATGAAATTATTCCAGTTTACGTTTTTGATGAACGAGTTTTTAAAGGAAAGACCAAATTTGGGTTTCCTAAAACTGGTGTTCATCGTACTAATTTCATTATCGAAAGTATCGCTGAACTAAAACAAAATTTACAATCAAAGGGTAGTGACTTAATCATCCGAATCGGGAAACCCGAAGAGGAGATTTTTAAAATCGCAAGGGTTGAAAAGACCAGTTGGGTTTTTTGCAATAGAGAAAGAACAGACGAAGAAGTAAAAGTCCAAGATGATTTAGAAAAGAAACTTTGGTCGGTTGGACAGGAAGTTCGTTTTTCGAGAGGGAAGATGCTTTTTTATACATCAGATTTGCCATTTCCAGTCACACATACACCTGACAATTTTACTCATTTTAGAAAAGAAGTTGAGAAGTTTATTCCTATTCGTAAGACGTTGGATACCGAGGCAAGGGAACTACCTGCTTTAGATTTGAGAGTTGAAACTGGAGCTGTTCCAAGCCTCTCAGATTTTGGATTCAAGGGCAAATATGTTCGAAATGCCAAGACTGCCTTTCCATTCAAAGGTGGGGAAAATCAAGCTTTGTTGCACTTGAAAAATTACTTCTGGGAAAAGGAGTTAGCAAAGACCTATAAGGAATCTCGAAACGGGATGGTTGGGACAGATTTTTCAACCAAATTTTCACCTTGGTTAGCACATGGCTGCATTTCTCCAAAGATGATTTATTGGGAATTGAAAAAATACGAGCAAGAAAAAGGCGCAAATGAATCTACTTATTGGATATTTTTTGAATTGATGTGGCGAGATTTTTTCCGATTAATGGGAAAGAAACATGAGAACAATATTTTCAAAAAAGGAGGTCCAAAAGAAGTTAGTTTAAGTGCATCAGAAGATATTAAACGTTTTAGAATTTGGTCAGAAGGGCGCACTGGAATTCCATTTATTGACGCCAATATGATTGAGTTGAATGAAACTGGATTTATGTCTAACCGAGGGAGACAAAATGTGGCCAGTTTCCTTTGCCATGATTTGAATTTGAACTGGCAAATGGGCGCCGAATATTTTGAATCTCAACTCATTGATTACGACCCATGCAGCAATTATGGAAATTGGAATTACATTGCTGGAATTGGAAGTGACCCGCGCGAAAATCGAAAATTTAATATCCTATCTCAGGCTGCCAGATATGATGAACACGGTGCATTTGTAAAACATTGGATTCCTTGTTTAAAGGCGATTCCTGCAGAGTTGGTACATAAGCCTTGGTTGCTATCAGATGACCAACAAAAAGACTTTCAAATAACTATCGGGAAAGAGTATCCTGCGGTGATTTTGACATTGACTTAATAGAATCTGCTTTCATTTTTATTTGTTCACTGTATGCTTTCTTTTTAGCTTTTACATCTTCAGTCAAGCTTTTATAGATTTTTTTCATTCGCTTTGGGTCTGTTTGTAAAATTTCCATAGTTGCCTCAAAATCAACGGGATGCACTTGGTGGATTTCAAAAATTTGAGAAAAATATAACTCCTTCAAAGAATCTTTTTTTAATCCTAAGATGGGTTGCATTGCAGCTTCTGCCATATGTACATCAATAAGGATTTCCTTCAGTTTATCTTCTTCTATTGGTAAGGGAGCCTGTGTTTTTGAACAGGAGTTCAAAACTAAAATTGTCATTAATAAAAAGAAGAAATTGGTGATTTTATTCATTGTAATTGAGTGCTAATATTTTAGAAACGCTAAATTACAGTTTGTTTGGTATCAATTTTATAAATTTACGACGAAGTTGTTTAAGAATAGAGTTCAGAAGGGAAAATTTGAACTTCGAAACAAAATTTAAGCATACATACTGTGGAAGATAATATTCTAATAGATAAAATAGCCCGCGCCTTCAACGTTGAGCTCCCGCTTCGGGCCAATATGGAGGAATATTTAGACGTAATTTTACCTGCGATTCGTCAACAAAGCGAAGACCTAAGAGAAGAAGAATTTTTTATTGGAAAGGCTTGGTTAGAAATAAGAGACCAAGATGATTTTCACGAAGCTGTTCTTCATTTTTTCAACCCAGAAGGAGAGTACCTACAATCGGTCGATGGAAATGTCCACAAAGGAATCTGGAGGTACATGCCCGGCACCAATAAATTAATGATTGATCAATTGGCAGGAGGAGCAGCGATCAAAAGCGAACTTTTTGACTTAGCTTTTATGGATGATTATTTTTTTATATTAAAAAAGCACGGTAATCAAACGCGAAAAGGAATGGCTAAATACTTCGTTTTAGGTTACGAACCAGCAACAAGAGGTTTGGAATGGAGAGATGCGGTTGAATTACTTTTTAATAAATATCGAGACAATTCGGAGTTATATCAATATATCATTTACATTATTGTTGCGATTGCGGCTTTCTTTATAATATTTTCAATAATGTGATGAATCCAATTTTCTATCTAATTGAATAATGATAAAATGAATAAATTTGAAATGATAAAATAGCCACTAATTACTTAAGCTATTTCAAGATTTTCAAGTAATAGCGTCATATTTAAACATTTTTGCATTTTATCATATACTCATTTCAGTTTTCAAACACTGCATTTCTATTCATTGCAAATTAGATTTTTTAAATAAAAAAAGCTACTCCAAAACGTATCAGAGTAGCTTTTCAATATTTCAAACCTTCAAACAATGAGTAAATGGATTTAAAAGAAATCCATTTATTTATAGACTACTGTATAAACGTAAATAAACATTAAGACGCTGTCTGGAAAAACTGTTAAAATGTTACGGGCAGCTTTAAATTTCGTCAGTACTGTGGTTTGAACAACTCTTTTGACTTTAAAATAACAA
>CALHBQ010000466.1 GCA_937930815.1 uncultured Saprospiraceae bacterium
CTTTTCAAGTAGTGGAAACTGGTTTTCGCCAAAACTCTTAAAAAAGTGTTTGTCTTTGAGCCAGTCAATTTGATTGCAGGCAGTTGTCAATGTTGGCAAAACGTGAGAGGTGAGCAAGACGATTTTTCCTTGTTCCTTTAGCTTTTCTAAAATAAAATAAATCGTTTCGACAGTTTCTAAATCTACGCCGTTGTAAGGTTCGTCGAGGAGAAGGATTTCTGCATCTCTTGCCAAGATTCCTAAAATCGCTATTTTTTTGCGCATCCCAGTAGAGTACGTTTCTATCAATGTGTCGAGCGGTAGTTCGAATAATTTGTTCCAATAATTAACGTCAAAAGAGGGATTCTTTGAAGTCAATACTTCCAAATATTCTTTACCAGTTATCAATGGATAGAAATAGGGTTCCGTTTCTAAATAGGAAATCTGTCCCTGCTCAATTGGTTTTCCATTGAGTAAAATAGTTCCTTCTTCTGGTTTTAGAAATCCAAAAAGTAGATTGAAAAAAGTAGTCTTCCCTGCTCCATTGGGACCGAGCACACCTCTGACTTCTCCCTTTCCACAAGTGAAATTTAGGTTTTCCAGAACGGGCGTTTCGTTGTAGGCGAAGCGTATATTTTTTATTTCGAGCATTTCGTGGAAATGAATAAATGATAAAATTCAAATTACCTAAACAAATAGCGCATTCGCTTATTTGCTTTTCTATAATAAATGACGAACCAAGCAATCGCCACTGGCCAGAAAAAAGGCACCAATCCAAACAGGCAAAAAAGCCCAACTTGAGTACTGCTATAAACGCGATGCCGTTTGGGCATCCATGAAGAATACTTTTTGAAAATAGCAAAACTGATAATCGAGCCTGATATCAAAACGACCGCCAACCAGACATACCAATACTTTGAATACAAAGCCAAAAAAAGAATATGGTGCGGTAGAAAAACTAAATTGAGCCATTGAAAATGACGAAGACTTTTTCTACCAGCAAGTGTTTTTGGATTACCATTAGAAAGTAGCATTTCTTTATTTTCTAAATCTTCGAACATCGAAGTCATAATGAATGTAAAAAGGAAGATGCTGACCATCGTTCCTCCGACAAACCAAAATCCCAAAACACCAATCAGCCATATCAAAATCAATAGCACTCCATATTTACGAAAGGCCATTCGCCATTCATACAAATCGGCTGGAATCCAACCGAGCGGTAAGAATGTTTTTCGTTCTAAAATACTTTTTCGCGAAAGCGGTAAAAATGTAATTAGAAAAATAGCGGCTTGACCAAAAAGCATCGGCCACCAATTTTTCAAAGCAAATCCGATTAATAAATAAAGTGGTATCGAGGCAGCGGTGTACTCCGTCATCAATAGCTGTCTAATTTCTTTTTTTGAAAAGTTGAGTTTTAGAAATTTTCCATCTTTTCGAGAGAGGTGTAAAAAGAAAATGGCCAACGGAATGATGGCTACCCAGTAATATGGATTCCAATTTTGGATTCTTGCGAGTAGTCCCAAAACGAAAATAACCAGAAGTGGAAAAGTTATCAACAACAATAAAGCCCCCACACTTTTGATAGCGCGAAAGCCTTGCATGAGTCGCATTTTCAACCACGTGAAAATCATGAATTGGATTTTAAAGTACGCGGAACTGAAGTCCCGCTTACTTGCCACAAAGAAAAGTGAAATAAATGTATCCCACATTTATTTTCGACCAAACGACCTTTTTTTATTAGGAAAAATGAAATCGTTTATCCTTTATTTCGTGACGTTTATCGATAAAAATGACAGTTTCATAGCTTTCTTTGTTGATAAAAAACATTCATCAACATCCCTCCCAAAATCATTAGGATTCCAATAAAACTCATCAATTCATAACTTTCATCGTACCAAATAAAACCTATAATGAGTGCGAAGAACACTTCCAAATATTTGAGCGGAGCGACATTACTTGCCAACTCAATTTGAAATGCTTTGGTGATAAACCATTGCCCAATGAAACCGCCCAAACCTGCCAAAAGCAATAATAAATAATCATAATTGGAAGGCGATTGCCAATCATAAAAACAATAAACCCCAGCGACAATAGTTCCGCAAATCATCATATAGTTGACGACGGTGAGTGGGTGTTCGGTTTTGCCCATTCTTTTAATGACAATCCACGTGCTCCCTGTTACCAAGGCACCTGCCAGACCTATCAATAAATTGAAATTATCAATCCGAAAGTCGAAGCCTTTCATTAAAATCAAACCTAAAAAGGAGAGCAAAAAAAAGCCCCACTGAATTGGACGTACGTTTTCTTTTAAAATTAAAACAGCGAGAACAGCTGCAAAAATCGGCGCCAAATACTTAAGTATCACCGCTGCTCCAAATGGAATATTTTGAACCGTATAGAAAAATAAAACCATCGAAGCCACTCCACCTAAAGCCGCCAAAATCAACGGTTTCTGATTATTTCCAATCAAAGAAACTTTACTTGCCTTGAGTATTCCGACACATAAAAACACAGTGATAAAAGAACGAAAAAAGATGATTTCGAAAACAGGAAGATGGGACAACTCTTTCACCAATGCATTCATCAAAGAATAGCCAGAAGTAGAAATGAGCATGTATCGAACACCAAGTGGAATTTTCAAATTGGAAGGGTTTAAGATAGATACCCGTTTGACTGAGAATTGTTTTACTATAAGAGTAGAAATAAGTTCGTAAAAGAATACCTTTGCCCTATGAGTACCATAGAAATACGCACCACTCAAAACGTATCGATCGACTACGAGTTGGCTACCTTACGGGAGCGGTTAATTGCTTATTTCTTGGATATGGCTATCTTCTTTGCGGCAGCATATATATTGACCATCTTTTTTGCAGTAGTTTTAGCAGAAGCAATATTTAGCTCTATGGGAGAATGGTTCTTTATTTTCTTTGGGTTCTTTGTTATTGCTTGTTGGATACTTTACCATCTTTTGATGGAAGTTTTTAATCGCGGACAAACAATTGGCAAAAAGGTAATGTCTATTCAAGTTGTACGAGCCGATGGTCGAGAACCTGCTTTTAGTGACAATCTGCTTCGGTCTATTTTCATGATCATTGATAGCATGCTTTGTATGGGAGTTGTCGCATCGGTATTGATTGTTTCTTCCGAAAAAAAACAGCGATTTGGCGATATGGCAGCAAACACTACCGTAGTAAGAAAAAAGCTACGTTCGAAGTTTTTACTTCAAGATATCCTCAAAATTCAAAGTTTGGAGGATTATGAGCCGACTTACCCAGAAGTGAAGCAATTGAATGAAAAAGACCTTTTATTAATAAAAAATACCGTCAGTCGATACGAAGAATATAGAAATGATGCGCACCGAGAAGCCATCAACTTATTGGTCGATCGCTTGGTTAATATTTTGAATTTAAATTCCAAACCAAAGAAGCCAATTGAATTTTTAAAAACTTTAATCAGAGACTACATTGTCTTGACAAGATAGAATATGGGAAGAAGAAAAAAACAAAAACCTTTTTACGAGAACCTTGAAATCACGGGCGTTGCGGATAAAGGAAAAGGATTTGGACGAACAGAAGATGGCAAGATCATTTTTGTAAAAAAAGTGGCCGTTGGAGAT
>CALHBQ010000467.1 GCA_937930815.1 uncultured Saprospiraceae bacterium
AATCAATGGAATTCCCTTCTATATTGGATGAAAAAACCGCCGAAGCTTTTATCCGATAACCTAAATCAACTTTTTTATCAGAAAAATCTACCGCCTCAAATACTTCTTGCAAATCAAACTCAAGTTGACTTTTGAATGCAGGGAAATATTTGGTCGTGGTTATTGTCATTTCTTTAATTATCAAGAAGCAGAAAAAGTCAATATTTTCATTTGAAATAAATCAATAACAGGAAATAAATTCCTCCTAAACTCCAAAGCAATGATCCCCAAAAAGCAAGTTGCTGAACTAAAATTAAATTCTTATTTCCTGTAAAATCCTCTGACTTTTTACTTTTCCAAGCAAAATATAAGGCTGGTATACTAATTATGCACCACCCAGCAGCCATAATCATTGGAAAAAGTACATTCTTTTCTGAAGTAGAATAGCTTGAAAAGCCATTTTTAAAAAGAATAAGTTCAACTCCCAAAACAATGAAATTCAATGAAAGAATGTTCAAAGATTTTTGTGCTAAAGTCTTTTTTGCATTATCCATGTTTAAATTTTGGATTTTACCCAACACTCCCTTCCAAAGAAATAGCCAATAACTTCTGCGCTTCAGCAGCAAACTCCATCGGCAACTCCTGAAAAACTTCTTTACAAAAACCGTTGACAATCATATTGATCGCATCCTCTTCACTCAATCCACGTTGTTTCAAATAGAACAATTGATCTTCTCCAATTTTTGAAGTTGTTGCTTCGTGCTCAACTTGAGCAGATTTATTATCAATTTCCAAATAAGGGAAAGTATGCGCACCACAACGGTCACCCATCAACATAGAATCACATTGAGAGAAGTTACGAGCGTTTTGTGCTTTCTTCGCCACTTTTACCAAACCTCGATAGGAGTTTTGACTTCTTCCAGCAGAAATTCCTTTTGAAATAATCGTACTTTTCGTGTTGTTTCCGAGGTGAATCATTTTCGTCCCCGTATCAGCTTGCTGCATATTGTTGGTTACTGCCACTGAGTAAAACTCACCAATCGAACCATCACCTTTCAAAATACAACTTGGGTATTTCCATGTGATTGCAGAACCCGTTTCAACTTGCGTCCAAGTGATTTTGGAGTTTTTACCTTCACAAAGACCGCGTTTGGTTACAAAGTTATAAATCCCACCTTTTCCGTCTTTATCACCTGGATACCAGTTCTGTACCGTTGAATATTTAATCGTCGCATCATCGTAAGCAATCAACTCAACGATTGCTGCGTGCAGTTGATTTTCATCACGCATCGGCGCAGTACAACCTTCGAGGTAACTTACTTGCGAACCTTCATCTGCGATAACTAATGTTCTTTCGAACTGCCCCGTATTGGCCATATTGATTCTGAAATAAGTCGACAATTCCATCGGACATTTCACGCCTTTTGGAATATAAACAAACGACCCATCTGTAAAAACTGCTGAATTCAAGGCAGCAAAAAAGTTATCGCCAATCGGAACAACCGTTCCCATATATTTTTGAACCAATTCAGGGTGCTCTTGTACTGCCTCGCTGAATGACATAAAAATAATACCCAACTTCCCCAATTCTTCCTTATAAGTAGTCTTTACTGAAATTGAATCCAGAACCGCATCTACTGCAACTCCTTTCACACCAGCCAAAAGCTTTTGCTCTTCTAATGGAATTCCTAATTTCTTGAAAGTCTCAATCAATTCCGGATCAGCATCGTCCAAAGAATCTAACTCGATCTTCTTTTTCGGTGCTGCATAATATATAATGTCTTGATAGTCGATTTTAGGGTAGTGGACGTTTGGCCAATCTGGCTCCGTCATGGTTTGCCATTTAGCGAAAGCTTTCAAACGAAAATCGAGCATCCACTGTGGTTCGTTTTTCTTGGCTGAAATACGACGTACGGTATCTTCGCTCAATCCCTTCGGAATGATCTCCATTTCTATATCACTCGTAAATCCGTATTTATAGTCACTGTTGGTTTGGTCTTCCAACACCTGCATTGATTCGCTCAATTCGCTCATAATAATTACGTTCTCTTTATTTAGACTAAATTTTAATAAGGCACAAATGTAAGACAAATAACATTATTTTTAGTTCAATTTTACACAAGTTTTTTTCAACAAAAAATAAGTCTGAAAATATCAGTTGTCTTTTTAATTTTGCAGCCCGTCCTCTAAAAAGGGGGAACCTAAGTTTTTTGAGTGGTTCTTTATTCGTTTAAATAATTGGGGTTAAGAATTTATTCAATAATTTGCGCGGCTTGTGTCCTCCTTTGGAGGAGGTGTCCGCCACGGCGGACGGGGGAGGAATTTCCTAAAGTATTCGAAAATTCCTCCCCCTTGATCCCCCTCCAAAGGGGGACAGGTAACGACGGGCATTGAAGCAATTATAGCTTAAGCAATTAGAATTTGATTTGAAATTTAAGAGAAAGCGACTTTAATACATACTTATGAATATTATACAAAAGCTCCAGGAGAAGTACATTCAAGAATTTTCCGCTACGGTTCCTATTGATGAATTTATTCTCAATCTGATTATTATTTCGGTTTTGGTGACCATTCTACGATGGTTTTATATTCGATATGGAAATTCTATTTCTAATCGACAGAAGTTTGCGAATAACTTTTTGCCATTGGCGATGGGTACTGTTTTGATTATTATGGTTGTAAAATCTTCGATTGCGCTGTCATTAGGATTGGTAGGTGCCTTGTCGATTGTTCGTTTTAGAGCAGCGATTAAAGAACCAGAAGAATTGGTTTACTTATTTATTGTCATTGGACTAGGATTGGCCGGTGGTGCAAATCAACCGATTTTGGCGATTGTGGCTTTCTTTCTGATTTTAGGAATTTTGTTTCTAAATAAGATTTTCATCAAAAAACAAGACTTCAAAAAGGATGATAAGATGTTTGTCAATATAACCACTGACCAAACAGATTTGAAAGAAATTTCGAATTTAGTCACTGGACTTTTTCCATATGTCGAGTTGAAAAGATTAGACACTTTGGAAAATGGCTTGGATATCACCTACCTCTGCAAAGCGAATGATATTGATCAAATCAATAATGCGCAGCAGAGTATTTCAAAAATTTCTCCGGCAACTCGTCTATCTATCATCGAACAACCAGAATGGTAAAACCAATTATTAAATGATTTTATCAGAAGAAAAAAAGGTTGGAGTTCCATCGTGGATTTGGAAGATTGCGGCATTAGGTGTTTTCCTATTGATGGTTGGTGGTTTGTTTTACCTTTTTCAAGGAAAAGAGGAGCAGGAAACTGGCAAGCGCATTTTTATCTGTGATGCGGAGACTAAAGAAGGTGTGAATTTTAAAGGAACGAATACACTTTTTAAAAATTCGAAAACACAATCGGACGAAAAGGCGCATAGTGGAAAGTTTTCCTCAAAAACTGGAATTGGTGATGGATTGACTTTTGGAATGGCTTTAGATTTGAAAAATTTCAATTCAAAAGAAGTTTATAAGATTACGGTTTGGAGGTTAGAAGATATCAAATCAAACAGCGGGTCAGTTGCAGTAAAAGCAAATGATGTTGAAGTTTTATATGAATCAACAAATGTCCCAACAGAAATAGGGGAGAATGGCTGGGAAAAATTACAATTGACTTTTTCAGTTCCTGAAACTGAAAAAGCAATTCAGCATATCAAAGTTGAAACGTTTTCTGATGGAAATCGAGTGGTCTATTTCGATGATTTGAGAGTTGAATTAGTTGAAGAAAATTCGGTCATTCCGAATGTGCCAGTACTCGATTTAGAAATAAAAGAGAAAGGTTTTCAAAAAATAAAGATAAAAAGACAACAGGCGTTTGCGGATGGGCTTTTGGTGACAGGTGATGATGATTGGGTAAAAGGAAAAATTTCTGATGAAGAAAACGAGGAACCACTTGACGTAAAATTAAGGCTAAAAGGAGATTGGCTCGATCACCTAAAAGGAGATAAATGGTCTTTTCGTGTAAAGGTAAAAGACCCAAATGCATGGCGTCGCCTCAAAACCTTTTCTTTACAAACACCTGAGACGCGTTATTTTTTGCATGAGTGGGCTTTCCATCAATGTTTGGAACAAGAAGATATTTTGACGACTCGATATGATTTTTTGCAATTAAAAATTAACGGTCAAGCCAAAGGTGTTTATGCTTATGAAGAGCATTTTGAAAAACAATTGGTTGAATCAAAAAAGAGAAGAGAAGGGCCGATTGTCAAATTTTCGGAAGATGGATTTTGGGATACTCGACGTCGATTTATTAAGCATCTTGGATACTTGGTAGAAGCAAAAGGAGCAAGTCCAACGACCTTCCAAGAGAATGCAGAAATCTTACCCTTTCGGGAAAAACAAACGATTGGGAGTGAGAGTTTGAAACCTCAATTTGAGACTGCTCAAAACTTGATGTACCAATTTACGCATGGCGTAAAACCTGCATCAGAAGTTTTTGATATTGAAAGAATGGCAAAGTATTTAGCACTTTGCGAAGCCTTCCAAGCAAGTCATGGAATCATCTGGCATAATCAAAGATTTTATTACAATCCAGTTGTACAAAAATTGGAACCAATTGGGTTTGACGGATTTTCTCATGAGCCATATGTGAAATATTATTTTCTCGGAATGGGTGCTTCAAACAGCGCAAATGCAAGGGCAGATGATGCGGTTCAACGACTGTTTTTGGATGAGGAGTTTACCATGCTTTACACCAAGTATTTATTCAAATTTACTTCAAGAGAATATTTGAATAAGTTCTTTAATTCGATCGAAGGAGGGATAGCAAAAAGACGTCGTTGGCTGGAAAGTGAATATCCAGATTATCAATTTAAACCAGAGCGATTTGTTGAGTTGGCTCAGATTATTCATTTACAAATCGAGCCGTACAAACAATCGTTAAAGGTTTATACAGAAGAGGATAAAAATGGAACTAAGTCGCTGAAAATCAACAACATACACCACTTGCCAGTTGAAATAATTGGATATGGAACAAA
Source organism: uncultured Saprospiraceae bacterium (assembly GCA_937930815.1). Classification (GTDB taxonomy): domain Bacteria; phylum Bacteroidota; class Bacteroidia; order Chitinophagales; family Saprospiraceae; genus JAGQWW01. Next base: position 4,974 of record CALHBQ010000467.1, read on the forward strand.
TGATAAAAGTCCTTCAAATACTTACGCTGAACCGATTTTTCTGCAATCGCAACCTGCTCGATCTCATTTTTTGAGAGCGATGCATCCTAATTTTATTAAGGAAAAATATGGTC
>CALHBQ010000468.1 GCA_937930815.1 uncultured Saprospiraceae bacterium
GACTGGGATGAAAAGTTTATTAATAAACTCAATCTGAAATCAGAAGTCCCAACTGATTTGCTTTCAAAGATTCAAACAATGCATCGGAATGTAACGACTTCAAGATTTGCTTCCGATAATACTTTGATGGATTTTCATAAATTGGTTGAGGAATTTTTTAGGTTAAAAAAGTAGAACCCAAATTTATTTGGGTTGAAATAAATGAATTCACAAATAGTAAAACTACTCTCCGCCGCCAGTAAAAAGACCCGTCTTATTATTGGCCTAATGTCTGGCACTTCCCTCGATGGATTAGATGTCGCATTATGTTTAATCGCCTATGCGGATGAGGGAACTAGAGTAAAAGTCCTCGCTTTCGAAACCCACGAATACGAGGAAGAACTCAAAAATCAAATCAGACAAATTTTTGCAAAAGAAGAAGGCAGTTTCAAACAACTCACTTTGCTCAATGCAAAGATTGGCCGATTGCACGGTGAGTTAGTTTTAAAGAGTTTGAAAAAATGGAATATCGCACCAGAGGAAGTAGATGCGATTGCGAGTCATGGTCAAACCGTATTTCATTATCCAAAAATATTGCATGACCAAGAAGGTTTTTCAAATGCGACACTGCAGATAGGCGATGCTGATCATATTGCTCATACCACAGGCATTTTGACCATTTCTGACTTTCGTCAAAAACACATTGCAGCAGGTGGTGAGGGCGCACCTTTGGCCGTTTATGGTGATTGTTTATTATTCTCCTCCGAAGAAGAGAATCGAATTCTACTCAATATAGGAGGCATTGCAAATTTTACTTTTTTACCCAAACTGACTGGAGAAAAGGAGGAAGTAATGTCAAAAATGTTGGTAACGGATACTGGGCCAGGCAATACGTTGATAGATGCCGCCATGCAAAAATATTTCAATCAGCCATATGATAAAAATGGGGAAGTAGCCGCCAGTGGAGAAGTGATTCCAGAATTATTAGAAGCGTTAATCGCTCATCCTTTTTTCAAAGAAAAAGCACCTAAATCGACTGGGCAGGAGCAATTTAATTTAGAGTATGTCGAATCCCTGAGGCGTTCCCTGAGCGAAGCCGAAGGGAACCAAGCGGAGAAAGATTTCTATACTTCAGGCTTCGGCTTCGCTCAGCCTACGAATTTGATTTCGACCCTAACCCACTTCACCGCCCAAACCATCGCAGATCAAATAAAAATCCTAAACACCGAAGCAACAATCTACGTAAGCGGCGGCGGAGCGCACAATACAACATTGATGAAATTGCTAAAAGAATCCCTCCCAAATTTCGAATTCAAAAAGATAGATATGTTGGGTATCTCAGCAGATGCAAAAGAAGCCGTACTTTTTGCAGTTTTAGCCAACCAAACATTAGCAGGAAGTCCAATAAAAATTGCAGATTTGCCCGCAGTTAATTTTGGAAAAATATCATTTCCTGTATAGGACACGGATTGAACGGATACTTTTGGATTAGAACAGATCTCCCAGGAGGGAATAGGTCTAAAATCAGTTTCTATCCGTCTAAATCAGTTCTATCCGTGTCCCATTCAAGTAATAAAATGGACTTAGAAGAATTATATAAAATCTACCAATCTCACCCGAATGTCATCATTGACAGTCGTAAGGTGACGGATGGCTGCTTGTTTTTCGCGATTCGAGGAGAGCGGTTTGATGGGAATACTTTTGCCGAAAAGGCAATCGAAAATGGCGCAGCTTATGTCGTGATTGATAATCCTGATTTCAAAAAAGGTGACAAATACATCCTTGTTGAAGATACCTTAAAAACGCTTCAAGATTTAGCGCGCGAGCACCGCCGTCGATTTTATATTCCTGTGATTGCCATAACGGGATCGAATGGAAAAACCACGACCAAAGAATTGCTCAGCACCGTTTTATCAGGCCAATATCCTACTCATTTTACAAAAGGAAATTTTAATAATCATATTGGAGTACCGCTCACACTTTTGGCGATGCCAGAAGGAACAGAAGTTGCCGTAATTGAAATGGGAGCCAATCATGTTGGTGAGATTGATTTTCTCTGCAAAATTGCAGAACCAACTCATGGAATCATCACGAATGTTGGGAAAGCACACCTTGAAGGTTTCGGAAGTTTTGAAGGAGTGAAGCAGGCGAAATCTGAACTGTACAAGTATTTACAGCGAACGAAAGGAATGGTTTTCGTCAATAATGACGAGCCGTTTTTGGAAGAATTGGCGGCGGAAAATTCACCCAAATTGGCCTACATGCGTAGTGAACGTTCCAACTTAGATGTAGCACCTTTCGAAACGATTTTAGTGTCTGATCAGCCATTTTTGAAAATATCTTTCCGTGGGTATAATGGAAACATGGAAGAGATTCAAAGTCAACTTTTCGGAGAGTATAATTTTAATAATATCATGACGGCCATTTCGGTTAGTCGCTATTTTAAAGTGCCGGTTGCGGTCATGAGGAAAGCGATTGAAAATTATGTGCCTTCCAATAATCGTTCTCAAATCGTGGAGAGAGATTCGAATACTTATTTGCTTGATGCTTACAATGCGAACCCAACGAGCATGCGACATGCGCTCAATAATTTTTCTAAAATGGAAGCCAATCAGCGAGTAGCAATAATCGGTTCGATGTTGGAATTGGGGGAATACGCGGATAGTGAGCATGAAGAAATCGCCAAGTACGCCAAGAGCCTTTCTTTTCAACAAGTCGTTTTGGTTGGAAAGGAATTTGAAGCAGCAGCCACGAAAATAGACCTTCCTCATTTTGAAAACACGGAGCAATTGAAAACATGGCTCAATCTAAAAGCATTTGAAAATACTCATATCTTATTGAAAGGGTCGAGGGGGATTGGCTTGGAGAAAGTATTGGCTTAGTTGCTCAACTCATTTTATACACAAATAAAAAGGAGTAAAAGCACATAGCTTCTACTCCTTTCTTCATTATCTGAAATTTTGAATCTATTTTATTTCTTTAGTATAAACACTTGCTCCCTGAGCGGCAACTACACTGAACGGCCCTTCTACGCCAGGTTTGATTTTGATCAATTGCTTATAATTTCCTTTGAACCAAGGTAAATGTTGGTGAAAAACCTCCTTACCTTTTCCATCAAAAACAATCATCGTAATTGGAACCTCTGGAGCATTAAAAGAAACATTCAACCAACCACCAGCGGTTTTGAAACCATTAAAATTTGTCAAAGACATATTGGATTTGGTAGGCATTAATTTTGAACCACTTCCACCTTTAGCTGTTACTTTTGGTTTTCTTTGAGATTTTCTGACGGCTCTATTGTCGATGATTTCTCCACCATCAATTGATGTCAGGTTCAAACCAGTACCTTTTGGAATTTTTCCTAATTTTACTTTTTCAATAGATAAACTTCTTCCTCTAAAATAGCGACAAGAAACTTTTGTATCTGCTTTGTTTTCAGTAAGAGTGGTAGCGAATGATTTGGCATCTGTTACT
>CALHBQ010000469.1 GCA_937930815.1 uncultured Saprospiraceae bacterium
GAAAAGTCCTTTAAATTTCGATTATTAACACCAATCATATCAACCGTTTCGCAATAGTGCCCCACCTCTTTTTCAGTATGTACTTCGAGTAAAACTTGCAAGCCTAACGACTGCGCAAGCGCACTAAATTTCTTCACCTCATTTTGCGTCAAGCAAGCGGCTATCAATAAAATAGCATCTGCACCAATTGCTTTTGCTTCAAATAATTGATACTCATCTACAATGAATTCCTTTCTTAAAATTGGATTCATCAAAGTCATACGCGCAGCTTTGAGGTCGTCATTGCTTCCTCCAAAAAATTCCTGATCAGTTAATACGGACATACAAGAAACGCCCGCTTTGGCATAACCGATTGCTACATCCTTAACTTTTGCCTCGCCGTTGATGAGTCCTTTTGAAGGAGATTTTCTTTTGAATTCAGCGATTACACCAGACAATTCAGGTGCGGTCAAATACTTTTTAAATGAAAGGCATTTTGATTCGAAATAAGGTGACTGCGTCAATAGACCAATTGACTTATCCAACTTTCGGATAGCCACTTCCTCTTTTTTATATTTTACTATTTTTTCTAAAATGTGCATGTCTCTAAGTTAATTTAAACTGATTAATTTTTTCAAAACCTTCAATGCTTTACCTGAGGTTAGCGACTGATTCGCGGCCGAAATACAATCCTCCAATTCTTCATGTACGCCATAACATTGAAGTGCCAATGCCGCATTCGCAACAACGACTCGGTTTTGTTCTTGGGTTCCTCTGCCTTCCAAAATTTCGGTAAACAAATCGGATGCCTCCTCGATAGTATCTCCTCCAAAAATAGATTCAGGAGCGACACTACCACCAAAGTCCTCTGGTGTTACGAAGGTTTCACCTTCATTTCTGAGGCAACTTGCTTTGTTGGTCAAGGAGACTTCATCGTAGCCACCAAGTGTATGTACGACCGTAAACTTTCTATCTGTTTTTTCTAACAAATAACGATACGTCCGTGCTAATTCAAGATTAAAAACGCCTGTCAATTGAGCATGTGGAAAAGCAGGATTGACTAATGGACCAAGCATATTGAAAAATGTTTTTACTCCTAATGCTTTTCGTACTGGGCCGACATTTTTCAAGGCAGGATGAAAAAGTGGTGCGTGCAAAAAGCAAATACCCGCCTCATCCAATTCCTTTCTTAACTTGCTTTCATCGTTTTTGAATTCGTAACCCAATTTTTGCATTACGTTGGAAGAACCGCAAACGGAAGAAACGCCATAATTGCCATGCTTCGCAACTTTAGCACCTGCGCCTGCCGCAACAAAACTTGCCAGTGTACTGATATTGAAAGTATTTTTCCCATCGCCTCCAGTGCCGCATAAATCAATCGTTGGCGTTTCGTCAAAATTAATTTTAACACACAAATCCAACAATGCTTCACGGAAACCAGTCAACTCTTCTACCGTAATGCTCCGCATCAGATAGACCGTCATAAAAGCGGCAATTTGAGAATCGTTATAATCGCCTTTAGCGATTTTGGTCAACACTTCGCGAGCCGTTTCACGACTAAGGCGCTGATGTTCGAATAAATGATTAAGTATCTTTTTCATATTGATTCTGCAATTTTTATAGCTTTTCGCAAAGCACCAATTTTATTAAAAACCTCCTGACATTCGGAAGCCTCGTTGCTATAGTTAACCACTCCAGCACCTGCCTGATAGTGGAGTTTGTTTTGTTTGCTCAACATGGAACGAATGACAATTGCATGATTCATGTCACCAGCAAAATTGAAGAAGCCAACACAACCGCCGTAGAAACCGCGAGCACTTGGTTCTATTTCATCAATGAGTTGCATCGCTCGGTATTTTGGTGCACCCGAAAGCGTTCCAGCAGGAAAAGTCTCTCCCATCAATTGAGTTCTCGAAGCATCTTTGGGAAAGTCACCAACCACTTGTGAAACCAAATGAATCACATGACTGAAATATTGTACTTCCTTCAAAACCTTGACAGAAACATTTTGCGCTAAACGGCTTAAATCATTGCGCGCTAAATCGACGAGCATGATGTGTTCAGCGTTTTCTTTCGGGTCAGCCAATAAGCCTTCTGCTGCTTTTTTATCTCCTGCATCATCTCCTGTTCGCGCCACTGTTCCTGCGATTGGGTTGATAATCGCTTCCTCGTCGTTGACTTGGATTTGTGCCTCGGGCGAAGAACCAAACAATCTAAAATCACCAAAGTCGAAATAGAACAAATAAGGTGAAGGATTGACTGAACGCAACGCGCGGTAGACATTGAATTCATCTCCTTCAAATTGTTGTGAAAATTGCCGCGACAAAACAACTTGAAAAACATCCCCTTTTTGACAATGCTGTTTACCGCGTGTAACCATCGACATGAAGTCGCCATCAGTCATATTTGTTGCTTCTTCTCCTATTTTTTCAAATTTGAAAGAAGGGAATACTGGAGCTGTTATTTGAGAAATGATCGTTTCCATTTTTGAATTTTCGCCAGAAGGCAAATTTTCTACAATGGTCATTTGGTTTGAAAAGTGGTCGATGCAAAGCACAAATCGAAATAGCTTATAGCAGAACTTTGGAATGGTTCGCTCTTCCGATGATTCATTTTTCAACTCAATGGTTTCGAAATGTGTTACCGCATCATAAGCAGAAAAACCAAAAAATCCATTTCGTTGTAAACCTGTTTTACTTTTGGATGAATCAATATCAAATTGATTAAAAAAATTGTCGATAGGTTCAAAAACGAAATCTTTTTCAGTAATGGTTTGTCTTTTGGTACTATGGTCAGGAAAAGTGGTTTTAAGTGTTTTGTCCGTCAAGGAAATTTCTGCAATCGGATCAATGCAAATAAAAGAAAGACT
>CALHBQ010000470.1 GCA_937930815.1 uncultured Saprospiraceae bacterium
AGCATTCTGTCCAATTCCATTTCCATCTCCTCATCGTCCATTTCCATCTCCTCCATCTTTTCGAGAGCCTCTTCTGTTTTCATCTTTTCCATCAATTCTTCAATCTCTTCCATCAATTTCTGCATTTCTGGATCCATCACTTTTTCAAACATCTCATTCAACTTCTCTTGCTTCTCCAAAATTTCCTCGTCTTGTTTATCAAACTCTTCTTGGTTCTTTTGATTCTCTTCGAATTTTTCTTTTGCTTCTTGGATTTGCTTTTGCAATTCTTTTTGGCGTTCCAACAATTTTTCCAATTCCTTTTTGTCTTGCCAATCGATGTTTTTCTCTTGCAACATCTTTTCGCGCATCTTCTTCATGTCCTCTTTCAGCTTCTTGCTTTCCTTCATTGCTTCGAACAAATCCTTTTTGATCTCATCATCATTTTCTTCCTCTTGTTCTTCCAACTCATCGAGGGTCGGCATTTCAAATTGCATCAAATTCGTTCGTGCAGACTTGCTTCCATTTACGCCATCATTATCCCATACCTCAAAGAAGTAGGTTACATCTTCACCTGGTTTCAAATCCAACTTGAACATGTCAAATGTATAATCAAACTGCCCAGAAGTTGTTCCATCAAAACGAATCGTTTCTGTTTGCTGTGCCCCTTGATTTCCAGTTTCACTGGTCACTCGGTAGTTGAAGGTCAAATTTTTCAAACCATAATCATCACTTATTTCACCTGCAAAATATTGCAAACGACGCTCTGTACTATCTTGAAATAACTCAGATTTGATAGTCGGATGTTGATCCTGAATCACAGATATGGCATAAGAAATACTATCCGCTACAGGCAATTGCTCATTTGAAATAAACAATTGATAGTTCTGATCTTTCAAAGCTCTTTTGCTGAAAAGGAACATCTCATCACTTCTGCGCTCAATTGCTTTAAGTGCTGAACTTGTGAATTTAACAGCTACTTCATCTGTATTTTGTGTATTAAAAATCCAATTGATATTCGTTCCAGCTGGAATGACCAAATCTCCAATACTTTGAAGTGTTTCGTTTTTTCTACCGATGTATGCAGGGTATTTCAATTGAACTTCAAAACCAGTAATGTTTGGCTTTTTCAAAACCTCCAGTTCATAGTCATCCGATTTTACGGTTCCTGAAAACAAACTGAACGGCATGTTTTTTTGAACGTTTGTAAAATTATAGGTGAACGTGTTCGCATTTTCTTTTTTCAAACGATACTGTACATTTTCAAAATCAATAAACACATCGTTTGGCAGAGCATCCCCATCAACTTTTACGGTAATTGGAAAATCTTCGAACTGAACAACTTTCAACTCCTCCGTTTCCAAATCAAAATGGAATGGGGCAGGGCGTTCAAATTCTTTATTGTTTTGAAGGAGTCTATTGGTCGGGTCTGTAATCAAGCTCGAATTAATGAATAGAATACCCAACAAAATTGCCAATGGCGGCAATGCGTATTTTAAGTATTTGCGATTAGCACCCAAATCAATCGCTGATTTGAATGGTACTAATTTAACCTCTTCTGATTTTTGATTGATACTCGCCAAAATCAAATCACGGTTAGTGGAAGACTCAGCTTGATCTTTCAACTGGAGCACATTCAACAATTTATCTTTCACACCACCAAAGTGCTCGCCGATAATGGCAGCTGCCTGTTGATGACTAATGCGTGTTCCCAACTTAAAATATTGTAGAAGTGGGGAAAATACCCACCAACCAAGGGCAACACCACTGGTAAGCAAGAATGTCCAGAACATTCCTTTTCGAGTCGTTGAGGAGAAGTAGTAATAATTCTCTAAAAGGCTGAATCCTAAGAAAAGAACCAACAAAAGCGCAGTCGTGTAAAGTACGCCACGAATCAAGTTGTTTAGATAGTATTTACGAATAAATGAATCTAACTTTTCTATTAATAATTGGTGATTATCTTTTGCCATATTTATCTATGCTGTGCGAGTTTATCGACCGCTTTTAAATTCTTAATTGGTTTAAGGAGTATTGCTCTAATAATTAACGACTATTCTAATGATTTGTTTTGACCAAAAAGGTTGCCAAAGGATAGTGTTAATGCTTGGAGAAAGGCTTAGAGCGAAAGTTATAAGATAAATTTAAAATATAAAGTCTAATTCGGAATGAAATGAACCTGAAAGTCATAAAAAGGAACATATAAAGTTATTTTATTCAGTCTTTTCTGGATTCTTTTCTGTCTTTTGTGGTTCAAAAAAAATAATCAATTATGAGCTTATCCGTCGAAATTAGCATGTATCCACTCAATCAAGAGTATGGAACCCCAATTTTAAAATTTATCGAAAGATTGAAAACCAATAAAGACTTGGAAATCCGTTCCAACACTATGAGCACACAAGTATTTGGGGAATATGGAATGGTAATGGATGTTATTAAAGAAGAAATGAAAAGTGCATTTCTAACAGAAGACGCTGTTGTAATGGTCATGAAATTTGTCAATAAAGAACTGAAGTAAAAGTTCCAATCAGTTCAAATTGCGATTAATCCAAAAAATGCGTTGGCTGAGCGAAGCCGAAGTCAACAAAAGTAGAAAAATTAGTCTTCGCTTTTGTGCCCTTCGGCTTCGCTCAGGGCACGGCATTTATAGCTCGCAATTTTGAATTAATTATTAAAAAAAAGTTAATAACTTAATTTTTAGAATGGTGCTGTAACAAAAATGGACTTGATGGCGTCCAAAAAGTGAATTTACTGTCTTTAAAGATACCTTATGTTTCGATTAACTATCGGTTAACAACAAGAAAGTCTTTAAATTTAGAAATTTGCAATGGTTAGTTGAAATAATCTATTATTAAAAAAAATATTTTCAGCAAAAGAGAATCCCATGAATTATTTACGGTTCTCTTCCCTGCTAAACCTTTAAAACTATTCTTTAAGATGAAGAAATTACTTTCTCTATTATCATTAGTGGCATTGATTGCTACCGTTTCTTTTGCTCAAACTGACGTAATCAAAGATGCAGAAGTTGTAACACAAGACACCAATACAGATAGTCCTAAAATGGATTTCGAAAGTTTAGAAATGGACTATGGAACTATCGACCAAGGTAGTGAGCCATTAAGAGTTTTCAAATTTACGAACACAGGTGCTGCTCCTTTAGTAATCACTAATGCAAAAGGAAGTTGTGGATGTACTGTACCAAGTTATCCAAAGACTCCAATTATGCCAGGAGAAGAATCTGCTATCGAAGTAAGATATGACACAAACAGAGTAGGGCCTTTCACTAAGAGAGTTACTTTGACTACAAACGAAAATGGTGAAAACACTGTAGTGTTGACCATCAAAGGAAAAGTAAACAAGAAAGAAGCTGAGCCTTCACTTCCTGTTAAAGAAAATAGTTCTTTCTAAGAACAATTATTGCACTATAAAAAAAGCCTCGAAGTTTTACTTCGGGGCTTTTTTCGTTTTACCTCGTTTGGGTATAAAAAAAGAAAACCCCCATTCAAAAGAACGAGGGTTTCTAACCCAAACAAATAAACACAAAAACTACTTTCAATTAAATTATGTCGCAAGTTAATGCCTTATGCTTGGATAATAAACGAGGTTGTACGTTTACATGCATTTTTTGTGACATCATTCTGATAGCG
>CALHBQ010000471.1 GCA_937930815.1 uncultured Saprospiraceae bacterium
TATTCTTACACATTTTTTGCTTTCGCAAAATGCGTTTTTCGCCGTAAGGCAAACTCGATAAATACCTGAGGATATTTGTGAAAAATCAAAATCAGCAGCACTGCTCACGGGCGTATCATTAACTGTCCACTCATAGGTATCCGCCGCAGTGCTGATGTTTGAAAAAGAAAGCAGTTCGTTGGTTACTATCTCTGTTTTTGGAAACGTAAAATCAGACTTAACTGGACATTTTACTTTTATTAAAATATTCGATTTATCTCTACAAGCAGGGTCAGATCCTATGATTGATAGTTGGACACTAAAAGTACCGATGTCATTGAAAGTATAGTCATTTCCCGAAAAGGGAATTCCATCAATAGTCCAAGTAGTAGTCACAGCACCAGTTGAATTGTCTATAAAAGTGACGGTTTCTCCAGCAAGAATTTCTGTCGCAGAAGCTGAAAAATCAGCCGCAATCGGGTCATCACATAAAGCCGCACAACCATCGGGTTTGATGAGGCTAAAACGTTCATTTTCGAGTGCGTCAATCATTCTCACCTTTTTGCCCTTCTGTGAATAGAACACTACAGGAGGCATAGTCCATGAAGTTTTCCATTTGGTCATTTTGGTCGGTGGTGAAGGGGTTGTTTGGGTCACTTGGGTTTGCGTCGGTTGAACAAGTATTGGCACCATCAATACAATTCACCCGGGCGGTCGATTGGTCAGGAGGCGTATCACAAATTCGGTCGCCATCGACAAGGCAATCATCGTTTTTACATCCACCCTCAAACGTATGGTACAGGCCGAGGTAATGTCCCATTTCATGATTCAAAACCACTGCGGCGTTCAAATTCGTTCCTACCCATTGGGATTCCATGACAATGCCATCAACGTCCGAACCATGGGCAGATGGCAGATAAGCATAACCAGCAACGCCACAGCCAGATAAACTACAAATTTCTTTTACCAGCCAAATATTGACGTAGCAAGTCGGATCCCATCTGGATAGATTTTTTACTTCTAAGTCTTGAAAAGTAACCATGTCGGTGAGGGTAGATTCTATTCGATTGATACCTGTGGTAACATTTCCATCGGGATCGCGCTGCGCCAATTGAAACTGAACTTCTACATCGATTCCACCAGTTCCTGCATAAAATCCACTGTTTGAAAAACCATCATTTAGGAATTGAATGCCTTTTTCGATTTGAGCGTCTGGAATATTTTCCAAACCGCTATTATGAATCACATGAACGACAACTGGGATTTCGTAAGGGACACCCCCACGTTGAGCGGATAATGGTCGATTTTGTAATCTGATTTTTCTTGCCGCCTTTTGTTGGTTTTCTTTTATTTGAAAGGAGGGGTGTTCTGAAAGCCATTTTTCGTGGACGTCTTTTTGAGCACATCCAAATCCCAAAGTGTCGGTAGATGCTATGGTTTTTTGTGAAAAAGTATCTTTAGAGTGGAAAATGGCTGAATTGATAAATTGGCCTAAACAGAGAAAGCTAATAAGGAGGTAGAGGTTTTTCATCGCTATTGTTTATTATAATATGCGTTTTACGCACATTTGGTTGCCTTAAGCTAAAGGTATTGAATGAAAATATTTTAAAATAATACCTCTCACATATAATTTCCTTGGCTCAATTTTAGTTCTGATATTCGTGTTGAGTTTATTCAAACACGCAACAGCACCTCAAATACCTTTCGTTTTTGTCACAAGTACTTGAAAATCACTGGTCTACCTGTATCTTTTAAACATTATAAACGTTTAATAAAAGGTGTTATCTTTGACTTTCCAAAAACACGTTAATTATGTTGAGAAAAACCATTTTTCTATTGTTGTCATTCCTCATCGTAGGATTTGCACAACTTCCTGCACAAACCAGCTCCAAATCCAAATCTTCAGATAAATTATACGAACGCGGCAAAAAGAAGAAAGCTGTCAGATTACAAAATCTGAAAAAAATCAATTCAGCGAAACTGGAGTTTTCTCCTCAGTTTTACCAAAATGGGTTGGTGTACGTGACTTCTGTAGTGAATACTTCCAAAAAGGATAAACGTACCGGCGATAATTATTACGATTTGTTCTACACTGAATTTGGTGAGGATGGATTACCTAATAGTGTCGAACCATTTAGTGTAAAAGTAAGCTCAAGTGTACATGAAGGACCTGTGTCTTTTAGTAGAGACTTTACAACTTTGTACTACACTACGAATAGTACGCTCAAATTACACGACGCTGACAACAATGGTAAAAAAGACCATACTTTAAAAATATTTGAAGCAAAGAAAGGATCACATGATTGGCAAGATGTAAAAGAATTGCCATTCAATAGTGAGTCTTATTATTGCTTCCACCCGGCACTTTCTCCAGATGGTAGTAAATTGTACTTCGCATCTAATATGCCGGGCGGATATGGCGGTTCAGATATTTATGTTGCTAAAAAAAGAGGCAACAATTGGAGTGTTCCAGAAAATTTAGGACCAGAAATCAATACTAAAGAAAACGATGCGTTTCCGTTTTTTCACGAAAGTGGCAATTTGTTCTTTTCTTCAAAAGGGCATAATGCTGTAGGTGGATACGATATTTATATCGCGGATATGAAAAGCAATGCTCCAGCGGTTTACAATTTAGGCCCTCCTTTCAATACTGTGAAAGATGATTTAGGACTTATTTTGAATCAAACTGGTGACAGTGGGTTCTTTACTTCGGGTAGAAATGGTGGGGTTGGTTCAGATGATATTTATCACTTTGTTGCGCCTGATGGTTTGTTGAATTTAAATTCATCAACACCGCAAGAGGTGACAATTATGGTAACTGACGCAGCTACTGGTTCAGGTATTAAAGGTGCAAAAGTTAGAATCTTGGAGCAAGCATCTGATGGGTTTTTGGAAGGAGATGATGTGTATGATGTAGAAATGGTTGCCAACCCAAACAATCCACAAGAGTTGGTTTTTAAATTGAAAAGAAAAGATGTTACAGATATCGGGTCGCCAACCAAAACAACTTACAACGGTGGAGAAGCTTACGCGAATATGAAAGGCGGTAGCAAATACATCGTTTTGGTTTCCAAAGATGGCTATGCGAATGAAGAAAAAATGTTCATGCCTACTTTCCGTTCAGGAAAAGAGATTTTGAAAATTCCTTTGAGAAAATCAGCTTGTATTGCTATCAACGGTGAGGTTGTAACCGCTTCTACTCGATATGGAATTTCATCGGCAAATTTGGTGATTACCAACGAATGTGATGGTTCTACTCAAACGGTCACTTCTAATAGCAGTGGTAATTTCAATGTTTGTGTTCCTCCAGGATGTTCTTATTCAATTCGTTCAGAAAAAGGTGGATATATCACGAGTACGAGCTCCTTTTCAACATCAGGAAGAAGTCCGGGAAGTAGTCTTTCGACGAATGTGCAAATGTCAAAAACAGGTGCAGTTGCCACAACAAGACCATCTGCTCCAGTGACGACCACCAGAACGACGACCACAACTACAAATAATAGTTCTTATCTGAATACTGGAAACGTTTCCACTGGTGATGTGATCGAACTTCAGAATATTTATTACGACTTTGGTAAATCAACGATTCGTTCAGGAGCAGCGCGTGATTTGGATGCATTAGTTGCATTGATGCGCAAATATCCGAGTATGGAAATTGAGTTGATTTCGCATACAGATAGTCGCGGTTCTACTGGGTTTAATCAGAATCTTTCTTTGAAAAGAGCTGAATCGGCTAAGAATTATATTTCGAGCAGAGGCATTTCGAGAAATCGAATCAAAGCATTCGGTTACGGTGAAGATGAATTGAGAAATCACTGTGAAGACGGCGTAAACTGTGCTGAAAATGAGCACGAATTTAATCGTCGTACTGAGGTTAGAATTGCTAAAATCGATAAAACCGTTAAAGTGAATTATAAGGTTAGAAAGCCTTAAAAACGAAAGACGGTCACTTCGCTCAATGAAGGACAATTGACGAATTAAAAAAGGCAATCTGAAATATTTCAGATTGCCTTTTTTAATTTTTGAACCGTAAATTACCTCGCACCTCGCACCTCGCACCTCGCACCTCGCACCTCGCACCTCGCACCTCGCACCTCGCACCTTGCCTACTTATACTTCGCTTTCAAAATATCCTTAAAAACCTTCTTCACCTTTTCCACTTTTGGGCGACTCACTTTCGCGACATAAGGATTCTGAGGGTTGAGTTCATAATAATCTTGGTGATACTTTTCAGCAGTCCAGAACTCTTCGTAAGGAGCGATTTCGGTTACAATAGGATTTCTGAATACTTTTCGCTCTGTAAGTCTTGCGATAGTATTGTCAATGGCTTCTTTCTGAGTTTCGTTGTGATAATAAATACCAGAGCGATATTGAGGCCCACGGTCAGGGCCTTGACGGTTGAGTGTCGTCGGGTCATGTGCGACAAAGAGTACATCCAAAAGCGTTTCAAATGAAACCACCTTTTCATCATAATAAATTTGAATTCCTTCTGTGTGCGTGGTCATTTCGCGACCAACCTCTTCGTAGGTGGGGTATTGTTCCTTTCCACCTGTGTATCCGCTGATTACGTCAACGACGCCATTGATGCGCTCAAAAGCGGCTTCGGTACACCAAAAGCATCCACCAGCAAAGGTGGCAACTTTATAACCAGAATAATCCTTTCCTTTTAAGTATTCGTTTATTTTTCGAACGTCGGTTGTTGCTTTCTTTTTGGCAATAGCATCTGCGGTTGGTTCAATGTCACTTGATTTGGAAGCCTGTTTTTGACTACAAGCTGTAAATGTCATGGATAGAATGAA
>CALHBQ010000472.1 GCA_937930815.1 uncultured Saprospiraceae bacterium
ATCTCAAGTATTTTTGTCGCTAATGCGTTGGTTCAAAAAAAGGCTTTCGCCAAAAAGTTGACATGGGTTTGGAATACTTTCGGATTGTTGGACATCATCGCCACTTCTGCCTCTGCACTTTATTTAACAAAAGTTTCCATCGAAACAGGTGCACAAGGAGTTGAGTCTTTAGCAGCTTTTCCGTTTTGTTTGATTCCAGCATTCGCACCTGCGACGATTATCTTTTTGCATCTGGCGATATACCGGAAGTTGTGGCAGGGTGGAAAGTAGGTTTATTATGTATTGCTTATTGCTCGCGCTGTTCTCCGAACAGTCGCGAAACATTTTGCAAATCTCCAGATTTGCGGATATCAGTTTTTGGTAATAAATAATAATTACTCAAATCTGGAGATTTGGTAAGAATCGTGATGGTTCGGAGAACCACACGAGCAAATTCTTTTTAGAATTTGGTTTAGCTATTCAATTCGTTTTACAAAAAAAAATCGCCCAATCTCGTTTTCTTGTCATATGACAAGATCCGCAAGAATCATGTCTCCTATCTTTGTATCATCAATTAAACAACAATTATTTTTTTTACGCTTTAAAAATTTGATACAATGAAAGATGCAAAGAATTTTATGATGATTTTCCGTTTCCAACCAAATGAAAGTTACCAACCAACCCAAGAAGAATTGGCTGAGCAGGGCCGCGCTTGGGGTTCATTTATCGGCAACTTGGCGATGAGAGAACGATTGGTCAGTACCAACCAACTTGGTTTTGAAGGCAAAAAATTGAACGCTGATTTATCCGTTTCAGAAGGGATAGATGTGGCAGGTGGAAAAACGCTTGGTGGTAATATGATAGTCGCTGCCAACTCAATAGACGAAGCAATTGAAATGGCAAAAGATTGTCCGATTCTTCAAATGGGTGGGGAAGTCGAAGTGAGAAATATCCTTCCAATGACTGCCTAATCTTTTAGTAAAAAACAAAATCCAAACCTCTTTTTTTAATTCTATTTTAAGTGCGTAAATAGTTGATTATCAATGAAATGTATGCTCATTGATTAGCCAATCGCACGCCTAATTTCTTAAATTTAATAAAATGAACAAAGTAATGATTTATTCAGTTATCGCAATAGCATTCGTAGCAATTTTAGGTTTTGCTTTTATGAAAGCAGGACAATTAAAGAACATTCATATCACAAAAGAAGTAACGGTTAAGGCCGATAAGTCTGAGGCGTTTGACATGGTTCGTTACCTCGAAAATTTCCCAAAGTGGTCTCCATTTCTTGCAGAAGATCCAGGTCAAAAGTATGAGGTTAAAGGAACAGACGGACAGGTCGGAGCACAATACCATTGGGTAGGCAACGGCGGAAAAGATGTAGGATTCCAAGAAATTGTAAAAGTCGAAGAGGGCAAGTACGTTGGCATGCGTTGCGACATTCAAAAGCCATTCAAAGCAACGCCAACTTTCGAGTACACGTTCACAGAAACTCCTGAAGGCATCGTCATCAGACAAGACTTCAAATTGCAATCTAAATCTGTAGATGCCTTTTTTATGTGGCTTTTCGGAGCGAAAAAAGATATGGCAAAGATGAATGAAACTGGTATGCAGCTTTTGAAAAAGGCGCTTGAGAAGAAAGCGTAAAATTCAAATTGATTTTTCTTCGAGAACTAAAAATCCCGATTCCTCTATGAGGACTCGGGATTTTTTAATTAAAGAAAAAGTCAAATTAAGAATTTGGATCCCCATATTTAAAATGAAGCACTTTGGCAGGCGCATTCTCGTAAACGGAAACGATATAAAGATTATCATAGTCAGATTCTGAGAGTGATTGCCAATCATCTGTTCCAGTCAAAATATTGATCATTGCTGGAGTCGTATTGGAGTGACCAGAAACCAAAATGACTTCTTTTGGGTGGTTGCTTATCATTTGTTCGGCAGCCCCTCCCAAATCTTTATGGTTATAGATTTTTACATCTCCATCCATATACCTCATCATCGCAATGTGTTCAACAGTCTGTTTTGTACGAATAAAATCAGAGGTATAAATGGCCTTCACAGGAATGTTTGCTAAAACCTTTTCTAAGTCTTTAGCTCTTTTGATTCCTTTTTCGGTTAATGCAGGATTGCTTGAATCCTTCATTTTCTCTGCATGTCGAACGAGGAAAAAAGTAGTCGCATTTTTATCAATAACATCATCAGCTACGAGTTTTGTAACTCGCTGAGGTGTATTATCGTTTCGCTGTTGAATTGATTCAAGAACTGTTTTGTTCTTTTTGTCACAACTTGAAAAAGCAATCAATGCGAAGAGTAGGAAGATGATTTTTTTCATAATATAGTTTGATCAAAATTGAAGAAAAATGGGAGATTATTTTTCTCCTTTTGGTATCAGCTCTTTCATCAGGTTCGCTAAATTAAGTAATTCTGGTGGCGCTTCTCTTTCCTGATATCGAACAATATGACCATTGTAAGTGAGTGTCGGCATAGGTAGATCGCGCATTCTTCCTTTATATTCATTTTTAAAGGAAGTGAAATTGCTTTCTAAAAACGCTTTCCTAATTTTTGAATAATTAGCCTTTGAAATCTCGAATGACTTTTCACCCATAGAATCCATATTGGCGATGCCGTTGTAGGAGACTTTTCTTCCGTCCAAACTTATATTGTATTGTGGTCTGGCTTTTGATCTGCCTCTATTTGTTTTGAGGGTGACCTGAAAATCATCTACATTATTATCAATTTTTCCTTTGCGGGAACAACTGAACATAATTAAGGAGACAAATGAAATGATAGCCAAAGAATATAATATTTCTAATTTCATGATTTTTGTTTTTTAAACAACTCCAATTTAACCTAAATAATAAACATAAGTCATCATTCTTTGGCGGACGGGTTCCCGAATTTTGGTTAAATAGCCACGTAGTGGTGGTTCTGTTTGTAGAAAAAAAATAGAAAAACACTTATAACTTAGGAGCGTAGCTCCGGCACCGTTAAAAACCAATAAACGGTGCCGCCACTAACGTGGCTTAAAAGCGATGGTTTATCATATTTCTACAAACGGTTTCAGGGCTAACGCCCCTTTTTTACTGCAAAATTCAGGAACCCGTCCATCAAAGGCTGATGACTCATACTTTTCATTCGTATAAAGGCTATTAATCTCTTACAACACTCACTTTATCATAAACCCGTTGATTCGAATCAATATCACTTATTTCTATTATGTAGATTCCTTCTACCAAATGAGATAAGTTAATCGCAGTTTCATTTTCTGATTGATGCATTATTTTTCCCGTAAGGTCATAGATGTTTACATTAAAATTTAATTGACCTTCTATATCAAGGTAAATGAATCCAACTGTCGGGTTTGGATAAATGTTGATAGTAGAATTTGAAATTTCATGAATAGAAGATAGCGCATCCATTCCATCGCAATCTTCATCAATTCCATTATCTGGAATGTCATCTGCATCTGGATTTATGTTAGGATTGGTGTCATCACAATCATCGCCATTTGTAACATAACCGCTAAGCAATTCACATTCTTCAATAGTAGAATCCATGTCGCCAAATCCATCTTCATCTTGATCTAAATAATAAGTCAAAAAGGTCAAATTCTCATCTACCTCACCATCGCAGTTGTCATCTATTTCATTGCAAATCTCATCTGCATCTGGATTGATGTTCTCATCCGTATCATCGCAATCTTGACTATTTGTAACATACCCATTTGGTTGAGAACAGCCACTAACTGCTTCAAAAGGATTTCCAAAGGTATCACCGTCAGCATCTTCGAAATAAACAATAACAGTCAATCCTTCATCAGTCATTCCATCGCAATTGTCGTCAATGTCATTACAGATTTCAGTAGCACCAGGATTGATATCTGGATTGTTATCATCGCAATCAACATCGTTGTTGTAGCCATCATTATCATTGTCTACTAAATTGGTTGCATCCGAACCATTACAATCTTCATCAATTCCATTGTCTGGAATATCTGTTGCAGCAGGGTTTATCAGGTTGTTTGTATCATCGCAATCTGTGTTATCTGTAACGTAGCCAGTTGGCTGAGCACAGCCACTTTGAGAAACAGTAGGGTTCCCAAAAGAATCACCATCTGCATCTTGATAATAAGTTGCAACAGTTAATCCTTCATCAGTCATACCGTTACAGTTGTCATCGATACCGTTGCAAATTTCAGTCGCTCCGGGGTTGATGTTTGGATTATTATCATCACAATCAACGGAGTTGTTATACCCATCATTATCATTGTCTACTAAATTGGTAGCATCCGAACCATTACAATCTTCATCAATTCCATTGTCTGGAATATCTGTAGCGGCAGGGTTGATCATGTTGTTCGTATCATCACAATCGGTATTGTCTGTCACATATCCAGTTGGTTGAGAACAGCCACTTTGAGAAACATTTGCGTTTCCATAAGAATCGCCATCTGCATCTTGATAATAAGTGGTTACGGTCAGTCCGTCATCAGCCGTTCCGCTACAGTTGTCATCGATACCGTTACAAATTTCAGTTGCGGCAGGGTTGATCATATTATTAGTATCGTCACAATCTGTATTGTTAATAACATAGCCAGTTGGTTGAGCGCAGCTACTTTGAGAAACGGCAGGGTTTCCATAAGAATCCCCATCTGCATCTTGATAATAAGTAATTACCGTAAGCCCTTCATCAGTCATACCGTTACAGTTGTCATCGATACCGTTGCAAATTTCAGTTGCTCCGGGGTTGATGTTTGGATTGTTATCATCGCAATCGACTGAGTTGTCGTAATTGTCACCATCATTATCTACAAGGTTGGTGGCATCAGAACCATTGCAATCTTCATCAATTCCGTTGTCTGGAATATCGGTTGCGGCAGGGTTGATCATATTATTAGTATCATCACAATCTGTATCATTTGTAACATAACCAGTTGGTTGAGCACAGTCAGTTTGAGAAACGGCAGGGTTTCCAAAAGAATCCCCATCCGCATCTTGGTAATAAGTAGATAGGGGTAATCCGTCATCAACTATTCCACTACAGTCATCATCGATTCCGTTACAAATATCTGCTGCGATAGGGTTGATCATGTTGTTAGTATCATCACAATCGGTATTATCAGTAACATACCCAGTTGGTTGAGCACAGCCACTTTGAGAAACAGCAGGGTTTCCAAAAGAATCCCCATCTGCATCTTGATAATAAGTAGTTACGGTTAATCCTTCATCGGTCATTCCGTTACAGTTGTCATCAATTCCATTGCAAATTTCCGTTGCGCCGGGATTGATGTTTGGATTGTTATCGTCACAATCAACAGTGCTATCGTAATTGTCATTATCATTATCAACGGCCATTGGCTGAGCTATAGTGAAATTACCATTTCCAGTATCGTAGAAAGTTGAGGCTGCTTGATAATCTCCTGAGACATCACATCTAACGAGAATTCTCGCTTGCGTACTCATCGTGCTAAAGCTAATATTATGAGTGCCATCATTGGCCGTTGCATCCGCTACCACGGTGTAGGTCGTTCCTCCATCGAGAGACAAAAGGATATCGACATTGGGGCAATGAGCATTGGTACCATTGGCATTCCAGGTGATGTCGGCATTGCCATTATAGGATTCACCGCCATTAGGAGCTGTGACTTCAAATGGGCCAGTGTTGGCAACAGTTACAACCATCTGATCATGCGTAACCCTTCCAAAACTTGTATTATTATCTCTTACGGCCATTGAGAAATTGATGGAACCGGAAGCACAAGGCAGTTTTTCCCAATCAACTCCATTATTATTACCAGAGAGCACTTCACTATAAATCGGAAAGGAACGATACTTATTGGAGGATGCCGATCGATATCTAAACAATGGCGAATTTTGCGCATTACAATTTGGTTTTCCAGTAGTTGCTGGGCCATTCCCATCATATTGTTGCCAATCATAGGTAAGGTTGGCTACTGGGTCATTGGCATCTGTGGCAGACCCAACTAAAATAAAAGGCGTTTGTTTTGGGATGGTGATGTCTAATTTTGCATCTGGAACAGGGTCGCTACTATTTCCTGTCGTACTGGACATATCACAAGAAATTGTATTTAGAAAAGTTTGAATCTGAGCAATAGAAGCATAATGGAAAAATGGATCGGAGCCATTGGCATATTGGTCAGGTGGGCCACAAACATCGGCATAAGACATGATCGAAGAACCTTCTCCTGGTTCATATCTAAAATTGTTAACCGAGTTACAATCTGCGGCAAAGTTATGCTCAGAACCAAATTGATGACCCAATTCGTGAGAAACATAATCCACCCATAAAGTTACAGGTGAATTACTACTTCCAGAGTATCCTTCTCCTTTTTGGGAGGCCTTGCAGACAACTTCAAAAGAAGCCAACCCTCCAAGATTATCCCAAACAACAAGGTGCCCAACATCAAATCCACTACTTCCGAGGGCAGAAACACATTCTTGATGTGACTCTTCAGTCAAAAAATCTGGATCATTTGTATTGAAAGGATCAGTATTAGGATTTGGAAAAACCAGTGCTGCGTTTGAAACCAAGTTGAATTCGATACCTACATCTCTTAGGTAAATCGGATTTATCATATTGACTCCCGAAGCCAAGGCATTTAGCACATTCGTTGAGCTATAAGGCGATCCGCCAAACTCCTGTGAGTATTCCCCTGAAGCAGCTATTGCTAATCTGAAAGTTCTTTTTTTATTAGGTGCTTTCGATTGGGCATCAGGCAAAGAGATTTTATGATCATGGCTCAAAGTGTGGCACTTCGTTTTACCGTCCTTTTTGTCTTTTTTATAAAAAACAATTAGTTCTTCAGGAT
>CALHBQ010000473.1 GCA_937930815.1 uncultured Saprospiraceae bacterium
CGAATTCCGATTGTTGCTTCCCTTATCGTTTGGAAGCAATTGCTGCATTGAATACGGCAATGGATTTTTTGCCGAAAAGCGCAAAGACTCCGTACTATTTGGGCAATCTTTGGTACGATAAAAAAAACTACGAAGCAGCTATTGAGTGTTGGGAAAAATCGGCGAAAATAGATCGATCCTTTCCGACTGTTTTTAGAAATTTGGCGATTGCCTATTTCAATAAAAAAGAAGGAAACGAAGCGAAGCAAAATGCGCTTGAATCAATGGGAGTTGCGTTCATGCTTGACCGTTCTGATGCGAGGGTTATTTTAGAATTTGATCAACTGAAAAAGCGGTTGAACTATGATGTTTTTGAACGATTAGAATTTTTATCAGGAACTATTGAGGCGACTAAAAAACGCGATGATTTATTTTTAGAATATATCTGCCTTCATTCGCAGGCGGCGATTGTGAAAGAGAGACCTGAATTTTTGGATTTGGCACTCAAATTTTTGATGTCTCGAAACTTTCATCCGTGGGAAGGAGGTGAGGGAAAAGCAACTGGACAATACGTTTTAATTCATCTCGAATTAGCTAAAAATTTGATTAAAAAAGAGGAGTTTGAAAAGGCATTGACACATTTGCAAGCCACCGAAAAATATCCACGAAGTCTCGGCGAGGGCAAACTGCACGGCGCAAAAGAAAACGATGTTTTTTATTGGAAAGGCGTGGCATTGGAGGGCCTAAATAAAAAAACGGAAGCTCGAAAAGCATTTGAAAAAGCAGCGGAAGGAAAAGTCGATTTGACGATTTCGATGTATTACAATGATCAACAGCCAGATAAGATTTTTTATCAGGCATTGGCGTTGGAGAAGTTAGGAAAAGAAGCAGAAGCAAGCCAAATTTTCGAGGAATTTGTGGCGTACGGCAGGGCGCACGAAAACGATAAAATGAAAGTCGATTATTTCGCTGTTTCGCTACCTGATTTGGCGGTTTGGGACGATGATTTGGATAAACGAAATCGAGTACATTGTTTGTATTTGAGAGGTTTGGGGTTGGTCGGATTGAAAGATTTCGTGACAGCGCGAGAAGTTTTGGAGGAGGTTTTGGAATTGGAAAAGGGGCATTCGGGCGCAGCAATTGCATTGAACTTTACGTAAAGCGGAATGGTATTCCGCTTGATTTTTGAAAAAAAATACAAACCACGTTTACAAAAGCGACATTCGCGGAATACCATTCCGCGCTACGTAAAAATGAATATTGAAAAACGACATTTCGGAACTATAGAAGATCAAAAAGTTGATCTTTTTACGATGAAAAATGACAACGGAATGTCTGTCCAAATCACCAATTTTGGAGGCATTATCACTTCGCTGAAGGTGCCTGATCGAAATGGAGAAATTGGCGATGTCGTTTTGGGATTTGATAATTTGGAAGATTACCTCGGCGAACACCCGTATTTCGGTGCAATCGTCGGGCGTTATGCGAATCGGATCAGCGAAGGCAATTTTGATTTGGGAGGCGAAAAAATCCAAGTTTCTCAAAATGAAAATCCGAATCATTTGCATGGTGGATTTGAGGGTTTTGATAAAAAAATTTGGAATGTTGAGGCAGCAGAAGCGAATGAATCAGAGGCATTTTTAAAATTAAAATACCTTAGCCGCGATGGTGAAGAGGGCTTCCCTGGGAATTTGAATTGTGAAGTGATTTTTTCGCTGAGGCGAGCAAATGAATTAAGTATAAAATATCGATGTACAACCGATAAAACGACCGTTGTGAATTTGACGCACCATGATTATTTTAATTTAAAAAATGGTGGAGCAACAGATGTTTTGGGACATGAATTGACGATTTTTGCCGAAGCACATACGCCGAGCGATGATTCGTTTTTACCGACAGGTGAGGTTAAATTTTTAAACGGTCAGTCTTTCGATTTTCAAAAACCAAAAAGGGTAGGAGATGCTTTAAAAAATGCTAATTTACCTTTCGGTTTTAATCATAATTTTGTTTTGCGACAAGCTGAAAAAAGATTGAAGCATGCAGCAAATTTGTACGACCCCGAAAGCGGGCGGTTACTGAAAATTTTCACCACCCAACCAGGGATTCAATTATATACCGCTGGTTATTTGGAGAAAATGAGAGGGAAAGGCGGAGTAGCATATCAAGCCTTTCACGGCTTATGTTTGGAGGGGCAACACTTCCCGGATTCGCCAAATCATTCGAATTTTCCTTCGACGGTTTTGAGACCTGGGGAAATTTACGAGGAAGAGTATTTGATGAAATTTGAGATTCCGTAACGCGGATTGGGAATCCGTAATGATTTTTGAAAAAAATAAATAATTTCATCCCACTCCACTTGAAAACCAATTTTAAATAATTAAAAAAGAAGAAAAAATGGCAAAAAAATACATCATCGCACTCGACCAAGGCACGACTTCTTCCCGTGCTTTATTGGTTGATGAAAAAGGGCAAATAAAAGGTGTCGAACAAAAAGAGTTCACACAAATTTTTCCTCAACCAAGTTGGGTCGAGCATGATCCGATGGAAATTTGGTCGTCGCAATCTGAGGTTTTCCAAAAATTATTGAAAAACAATAATGTCAAAGCAAACGAGGTTATTGCGGTCGGAATTACCAATCAGAGAGAGACCACCGTGGTTTGGAATAAAGAAACTGGGGAACCCGTTTTCAATGCCATCGTCTGGCAAGATCGCCGCACCGCTCCTATTTGTGAAGAAATGAAAACGGCAGGTCTGACCGATTACGTGCGACAAAATACTGGTTTGGTAATCGACTCCTATTTTTCAGGTACAAAAGTAAAATGGATTTTAGATAACGTCGATGGCGCTCGTCAAGAAGCAGAAGAAGGAAAACTACTTTTTGGAACAGTGGACAGTTGGTTGATTTGGAAATTGACGGGTGGAAAATCGCATGTTACAGATTACACCAACGCTTCTCGAACACTGATTTATAATATTAAAAATTTGGAATGGGATGAGCGGTTGCTCAATCATTTAGATATTCCAAAGAGTATGTTGCCGACCGTTCAGGCATCATCGTCTTACTTTGGAGATTTCAAATTGGATGGCGAAACGATTCCGATTTTAGGTGTGGCAGGTGATCAGCAAGCAGCGCTTTTTGGTCAAGCATGTTTTGAAACTGGGATGGCCAAAAACACTTATGGAACAGGTTGTTTTATGTTGTTAAACACGGGCAACGACATGACCACTTCTGAGAACGGATTGCTGACAACGCTCATTTGCAACACCACGCCAGATGCAAAACCAGAGTATGCTTTAGAGGGAAGTATTTTTATTGCAGGGGCTGCAATTCAGTGGCTTCGAGATGGTTTGCGTGTCATAAATCATGCAGCCGATTCAGAGTATTTTGCGCAAAAAGTGGCAGGTGAAGATTCAGTTGTTGTTGTGCCTGCTTTCGCAGGTCTGGGTGCGCCATATTGGGATATGTATGCGCGTGGAGCGATTTTCGGATTGACGCGTGATAGTTCTCAGAACCATATTATCAAAGCGACGTTGCAATCGTTAGCATACCAAACACGAGATGTTTTGGATGCCATGCAGCAAGACTCTGGCAAGCAATTGGCTGCCTTAAAAGTAGATGGCGGTGCATGCGCCAATAACTACTTGATGCAGTTTCAATCTGATATTTTGAATGTGCCAGTCGAACGACCAAAAGTGATCGAAACTACTGCGATGGGTGCAGCTTATTTGGCCGGTTTGAAAGCAGGCGTTTGGACAAAATCTCAGATTTTAGATTTTAGACAAATTGATAAAATTTTCGCTCCAGAAATGGAGACGAAGAAACGAAAGGCGTTGTACGGAAATTGGCAGAAGGCCGTGGATAGATCGAGGAATTGGGTGGAGAAGGAAGGGTGATTTAAATCTGTCCAAATGGACAGGTTTAGGTCTAATGTGGGGTGGATCTATCAAATTTTAAGCAATTGATAATCTACAGTTTAAAGATATGCTCTATTTTGAAAATCGAACGTATTGAAATTTGTACTAAAAAGGATGAATACCTCGATTATCAAAAAAGGAAATGATTTGGATTGTGTTACTATCAATTCTGTATAATAAAGAGGAGTGCTTGTTAATGCTGCATTTTCTTAAAACCGGACGAGGTTTATAGATTGGGCAGAGTTTTTCGAAGTTTTGGATTTGATCAATTAATTGTTCAACTTTTTCATCAAATCTTATGGCTTCATCAATTGAATAAGTTTTAGTGAGGTAATTGGCAATATCAGAAAAGGAGAGGAAAGCCAAATCAGACCAAATAATTTTTTTCATATTTACTTTTTATGAAGAAAAGATCTGATTTTTTCGCGGACTTCTTCATGAGAATGCGTTTCTCCTTTTTCGACCTGAGTCAGTCCTTTTTCAATCATTCTGAGTTCCTGTTCATCTATTTCATTTTGAGAAACAGGCTCTTTTTTAAGAATTTTGAAATAGTTGCGAACCTTGTCCAAAAGTTCAGGATCATTGGTTTCAACTACCAATCTTAATAAATCATTTTTAATTTCTAAAACACTCATT
The DNA here is from genome assembly GCA_937930815.1 of uncultured Saprospiraceae bacterium. GTDB lineage: Bacteria > Bacteroidota > Bacteroidia > Chitinophagales > Saprospiraceae > JAGQWW01. Next base: position 4,531 of record CALHBQ010000473.1, read on the forward strand.
GTCGATGTTTTTTGAACAAATATAATCAATATACATTCAAAATGACTGAATTGTTCGCTCGCCAATAAATTTAACAAACAATAATAAATGAAATTTTCCGCTCTCAACAGATCATCGAATCTGGAAAAATTAAAAACTGAAACCTTCGACCTTTTGGTCATTGGAGGAGGAGCTACGGGCTGCGGTATCGCGCTCGACGCAGCCTCGCGTGGATTGAAAACAGCCTTGGTTGAAAAAGAAGATTATGCTTCTGGAACAAGTAGTAAATCCACAAAATTGATCCACGGAGGACTTCGATATTTGAAACAATTGGACTTCGGTTTGGTACGCGAAACTGGAACCGAAAGAGCCATCGTTCATAAACTTGCACCGCATTTGGTCTTACCCAAAAAGATGCTCATGCCTTTGGTTAAAAACGGAACTTATGGCTATTGGTCCACGAGTTTTGGACTTTGGGTTTATGATGTGTTGGCGGGGGTAGAGGGCGATGATCGTCGCAAGATGCTTTCCAAAGAAAAGACCTTAAAACTCGAACCACTCCTCGATCCTGACGGATTGAAAGGTGGAGGATTTTATGCCGAATACCGAACAGATGACGCACGTCTCACCATCGAATTGATAAAAACAGCGACCAAATTTGGAGCAACTGCTCTGAATTATTGCAAAGTTTCCGATTTCGTTTATACTGGAGATCAAATCAC
>CALHBQ010000474.1 GCA_937930815.1 uncultured Saprospiraceae bacterium
CGAGTCTTCTTCATTTTATAGGAAAGGTAAAGATGACATTCCAGGGGTTCAAATTGATTTGTTGATTGATCGAAATGATCAGGCAATCAATTTGTTCGAAATTAAATTTTATAAAGAGGAATTCATTTTATCTAAGGAAGAGGCCTCCAAACTTCGAAAAAAAGTAGCCTTGTTTCGAGCCTACTCAAAAACACGAAAGCAACTCTTCCTAAGTCTAATCGCTACTTTTGGAATCATTCAAAATCAACACAGCCTGGGGTTGATAGATTCTGTATTGACTTTAGACGATTTGTTTTGAGTTACTCCCCTGCCACTGCTTCGAGAGATTTGAAGAAAGCAGTAGATATTGGTATTTTGAAAAAGGTTGGGGATAAGCGGGTCGCGCGGTATGTGTTCAAGTAATTTATTTTTTCAAATACTTATCAAGAACATCTCGAAATGGGCGTCCAACTGATGTCCCATTTTCAAGTGCCTCTTCTCGTGCTCTTAGTTCTGCTTGCCATGCTTCGTTTATTACTTCATGTGGAATGACTTTGCCTTCTTTAGCCTGCGCTAAACCATTCTCTATTTTTTCTAATAAAATTAGGCGTTCTATCAATTCTTCTAATGTGAATTGATCTGGCATTTTTTGGATGGAATTGAGGACGGTGGTTTTGGAGAGCATAGTTGTTTATTTATTTTTTAAATACCAATCTTTCCATTTTTCGTAATTCAAACCAAAGGTCATACCAGTCAATTCACCTAAAGACTGAGCTGATATTTCACGAACATGGTAATATTGATCATTTAAAGCATCAATGAAGTATGGAATAGATTCACTTCCAATTTCTACCATAAGTTTAGCAACGTTTTCTGTTTCATAATACCATGTTTTGGTTCCATCAGTATGAGCTAAAGTCGAAAGTTTATCTCTTAAAATGGGAAGTCCTTTCTTACCAATTTTTACAAAAAAACTCCTAAACTCTGGCTCAAATGTAAACAAGTAATCAAAATTTTCACCATCAAAAGTCATCTCATGATACATGCTAATTATATCTTTTTTCTCTTTTGAACTTAAAGGATAAGGAGTCCATATACCATCCTTATTTCTTGTAGATAACGTTCGAATTGCATCTTTGACTAATGAGAAATTTAAAGAATCTGCGATCGGGTGTTTTAGATATGATTTTAATGGTTTGATACTTTTTTTACTTCCTAATTCTTTCATCGCCTCAATAACAAACCTTTGAACTGACCTATCCTTTGTAACTAACAGCCAAGCAAAATAAGGGACTATCTCTTCTGTTCCGATATTTGAGAATGCTCGAATAATTGAAAAACCATGTTGCTGATTCTTCATATCATACTTGCTTAAAGCTAATGAAATTACTCTCTCGTCAGTTATGGATTTTAAGACATCCCAATTATTAAAATCTTCATCTTCTAAAGCGGCTTTAAAGAAAAAATCTAAAGCAAATGGTGTCCCTATTTTCCCAATAGCACCAAGACAAATACTTTTGTGACTTTTTTTACCGTAACCATCCCCATAAGGATTTTTATATTGAAAAATAATATCCCGAATTAACTTATCAGTTAGATTGATTCTTGGAGTGATTTCAGCTTCTTTACATTTGGTTACATAATTTGCAATATACAGAGCGGGTCTATATGAGCGCCACCCAATTCTTCTTTCTGATAGCGAATCCACATATTCTTGCATACTCTCATATCCATCTCTTAAATTTTCATTTAAAAGGTATTCCTCATATTGTCCAAATTTTGAGCTATTAATTCTTTGAGAAAATACACTATCAATAAACGCCTGTTCTTCTTCATTTAGCCCTTGAGCCAAACTTGACAAAACTGATAGTAGAAAAAGAATGGAGAAATAATATTTCATGCTTTTGTATTTTTACAAAAATACATTTAAAAAATAACCATTTCTGTAAAAAAGCTATTAACAAAATCAGGCAACGCTCCAAAGAACATTGCCTGATTTATATCATCCATCGCGGAATACCATTCCGCTTTACCTTACATGTTTCGTCGATACTGCCCCCCAACCTCAAACAAAGAATTCGTAATCTGCCCAAGTGAGCAAACCTTCACTGCTTCCATCAAAAAAAGAAACTGCCTTTAAACCTTCTCATCTAAAAATTCGTTATATTTGAAATATACTCTAATAAAAATTGAGAAAATGGATGTTTTAGCTGATAAAATTGAAATTATAAACTGGATTACTTCTTTGCAAGATGTTTCTGTTTTAAATGCCTTGAAAATTTTGAAAAAAGAATCTGGCGCAGAAATTAGCACAGAAATAAAATTTTCACCTATTACTAAGGAAGAATTAATACAAAGGGCTTTAGCTTCTGAAGAAGACATCAAAGCAGGCAGATTTAAAGATGTTGACAGTATTTTGGCAGAAGATTGGGATGCAATATGATAGTCTATCTGACACAAAATGCTCAAGATCAACTTCGAGAGCTATATAGCTTCTACAAAGGGCTCGGAAAGGGAATGTATGCTCGTAAAATTCGATTAACGATTCTCAATCGGACAAAACTTCTTTCTACTAATCCAAGAATAGGGCAACGTGAAGAAAATTTAAAACATTTGGAAGCTGAACATCGTTATCTTTTCGTCAAACCAGTTTACAAGATCATTTATAAAATCGAAGGACAATCCATTTTTATTACAGATATCTTTGATACTCGGGGGAATCCTAATAAGATAAAAGGATAATACTCTCACAACAAAAAAATCAGGCAACGCTCCAAAGAACATTGCCTGATTTATATAACCCATCGCGCGGAATACCATTCCGCGCCACATTTTACATATTACGTCGATACTGCCCTCCCACCTCAAACAAAGAATTCGTAATCTGTCCAAGCGAGCAAACCTTCACCGCCTCCATCAAAGCACCAAAGATATTTTCGTTAGTGAGTGCAGCTTGTTGAAGTTTTTTCAAAATATCAGTCGAGTGGTCGGCACCTGCTTTGTGCAAATTGACGAGGGTTTTGATTTGATCTTGTTTTTCCTCCTCGGTGGCACGAATCACTTCTTTTGGCAAAATGGTCGGTGAGCCATCTTTGGAAAGGAACGTATTGACGCCGATGAGCGGTAGTTCGCCCGTATGTTTTTGTGTTTCGTAGTAGAGCGACTCTTCCTGAATTTTGGAGCGTTGGTACATGGTTTCCATGGCACCGAGTACGCCGCCACGTTCTGTGATGCGGTCAAATTCAGTGAGTACTGCCTCTTCCACAAGGTCGGTGAGTTCTTCTATAATGAATGCGCCTTGCAGCGGATTTTCGTTTTTCGATAAGCCCAACTCGTGATTGATGATGAGCTGAATCGCCATCGCACGACGGACTGATTCTTCAGTTGGTGTGGTGATGGCTTCGTCGTAGGCGTTGGTGTGTAGCGAGTTACAATTGTCATAAATCGCATACAACGCCTGCAAAGTCGTACGAATATCATTGAATGAAATCTCCTGCGCATGCAGCGAACGTCCACTCGTTTGAATATGATATTTCAACTTCTGACTACGGGCATTAGCGCCGTATTTCAACTTCATGGCTTTTGACCAAATACGTCTGGCAACACGCCCGATGACTGCGTACTCAGGGTCAACGCCGTTGCTGAAAAAGAAAGAAAGGTTTGGCGCAAAATCATCGATGTTCATGCCGCGCGAAAGGTAATATTCCACGAAAGTGAAACCATTCGATAAAGTGAAGGCTAACTGCGAAATTGGATTCGCACCCGCCTCCGCGATGTGGTAACCACTAATCGAAACAGAGTAGAAATTACGCACCTTTTCATCAATG
>CALHBQ010000475.1 GCA_937930815.1 uncultured Saprospiraceae bacterium
AAAAAACAACATTCATAGCATTTTCTCACAGGGGAATTGGGAAATCGGAGGCGAATTTGCGGAACTCCGAACTTACCTTATTGCGAAATTGATGTGGAATCCAAATATCAATTTGGATAAAACAATGGATGAATTCTTAAATGGATATTACGGAGCGGCCGGATCATCTATCAAAAAATATATCAATACGATGCATGATGCATTGGAGGCATCTAATTCAGAACTTCATATTTATGATAACCCAGAAAAGGCGTATACCACTTTTTTATCACCAAAACTGATAACAAAATACAAGGAACTTTTTGCGCAAGCAGAGAATTCAGTGCGAAACCAACCTAAATATTTAGAGCGAGTAAAAATCGCTCGTCTTTCCATAAAGTATGCGGAACTTGAATTGAAAAAAAGTAATTTAAAAGGCTTCCAAAGGGCATATTCTATTGATGAATTGAAAAAGCCAATCATCGAAAAATCCTATAAAAAAGAGTTGGAGTCATTCGTCAAAGCAAGCGATAAAGCAGGCATCAAGAAACTGAAAGAGTACGGCACTTCTCCAAAAGAATATTATGAAAAATCAATTTCAAAAATAAAGTCTACGCGTGTTGCAAAACAGGTACGATATCCAACATCGACGATCAAATCACTCACCACACCAAGTCCAAAATACAGAGGAGGAGATCCCAATACTTTGATTGATGGTTGGAAAGGCAATCGACTCAGACATGAGAAAGATTGGTTAGGTTTTGAAGGGACAGATATGAAAGTGATATTGGATCTTCAAAGAGAGAAACCGATCAACAAAGTCAAACTGGATGTTCTGAAAAACATAGGGTTTTCGATCATGGAACCGGTTAGAGTCAATATTTCTATCTCTGATGATGGGCGAAACTATACGCCAATCAGTGGCATCAAAAAAGCATTTTCGGATTATCAATATGGCGTTGCCATCATGACTTTTGAAACGCCTTCTATCAAAAACACAAAAGCACGTTTTGTGCAAGTCGAGGTTATTAATATGAAAAAATTGCCGGATTGGCATCCAAAAAAAGGGGAAGCTGCTTGGTTGTTTGTGGATGAAATATTGGTGGAATAAATATTTAGATTTAAGTCAATGCTCTCTTTCAGTGGATTCAATTCATAATCATCAATTTCTCTCTCCAAAGAGTTCTATTTTGGTCTTTTAGCACGACAAAATAGATTCCAGAAGGCAAATCCGAAACATCAAATGGGCGTTGATTTATGCGTTCAAAAGAATGAGCAAGATGTCCCAATTGATTGAAAACATGAAGAGACGTTCCTTTTGAAAAACCAGAAAAATCACCTTTAATAAAAAATTGATTCCCAGCTGGATTCGGAAATAAACTAAAGTTTAATTGGTTAATTTCGCTCGACAGAGATAACGTATCGTTACAATCAAAATCCAAAGAATCGATCCCAAAAAACTCCTCGACTTGTGTTTTAAAATAACAAGGACGAACGCGTGCATATCTTTGAAATTCATCAATTCGCTGGTTCCAAGCTTCAACACTTTCAGGGTATTGCCAACGATCAATATGTTCTTTTATATGTGGCTGAAACTGGTTTCTAAAATATTCAAACCTATTGATAATGGTATCAGAGTGAAAATTTGTTTTTAGGAATTCTTCCGTTCGGGAAACAAATATTTCTTGAAAAGATTGATTCTCCAATAGTTTTCTAAAAACAAAAGTATGGCAGATTGAAGAGTCACTAAAAGAAGGAAATAAATTGAGCTCTGGTTGCGGATCTTGCCAACCAAAACCAAAAGCAATATCCAAATCATAAATCAACTTTCGCCATTTAGTTTTGTTGCCTTTTGTGCCCCACCAACGATGGTTCGTAGTCCAATCCTGATTGGCATAAAATAGATTTAGAATAGAATAATCAATAAAATTGCTAACGTCCAAAAGTGTATCAATTATCGCAAAGTTTGAGTCTGACTCCAAAGAGTTATTTTCAAGAAAATTCTCTAATACATCAAATTCCCGACCTGAACCAAACTCTACCCCACCGCAAGGAAAACGGATTAATATTTCGTCTTTAGGAATTCCAGTATTACCAGAAAGATAATGTCCATCTCTTTTTTCACGAATATTGAAAATCCCCCAATATTCACCATTTAGAAATACAATGGCAGGTTGATAAGATTGAATATCTAAACCGATATCCTTAACCAAATCATGGAGTAAAGCATCCAAAAAATTCACCTCTATGGAGCCATTACCTGTCCTTAAAATTAGACGTTTGAAATTAGTCAAATCAGGTTTTTCTGGAAAAACAGGGTAATCAATTTGATCCATTCCTCTCAAATCTTTAAAGACTAACCGTAATCCTTTTTGGGGCAGCCCCATACTTCCATGACCATGAGCACGTAATCCAATTCCAGTTGAAAATTGTAGTTCTTTGTTTTCATTAAAGAAATCAACTATTGCAGGGCGTTCCCATTCATCGCCTCGATTCATGTAATTGCCAATAGGTTGATTTTTCCAACCGACAGAATCGAAAGTTGCTCCTGGAATATAAATCCCTGTTTCATGATCAAATAAAGAAAGGCTATCCGTTACAACAGAAACAACTGGGAATTTATATCGATTTTGAAATTCTTCCCCTATAAAAAAGGTGTGAGAATAAATCTTACTTGACGGAATCCCATTTCGAAAACTACGATATTTTAAAACAGTTGCTTTCGAAACTGGGCTTTCGGGCGGTTTCCAATACCAATAAAATCTATTAAATGTATCAGGTGGAGTAGTCGGAATAATAGAATAAATATCAGGCAAAGAAGATCGATCATTTACAATCAAACTCTGATTGAAAAATGAATCTTGAAGCATTGGATCAGACCCATTAATTGTATAAAAAATGGAATCACCCGAAATTTCTGGGGTAAGTTTTAGCTCAAAAAAATCAGAATAGAAGCCCGATGAGTGGGAGGAAGTAATCACATTACTTCTAAAATTAGAAGCATTCGGCGTCGGCAAATCTGAAATGAAGAAAAAATCTGCGCCATCAGGAATTCGAGCATAGGACTGGTTTCGTAAAAGGCTTATTTCTCCAGTTTTATCAATTAGATTTTCAAATGAGTCATAAAGAAATAACTCCTCTCCTATCGAAGAAATCTTAAATCCAAGATGAATTTCTCCAGAGGAAGAAATGGTATTTTTATCCGAAGCAAAAAACAATAAAAACCCTTTCGGTTCAATAGCTATATTAGGAAGCAATCCTCTTTCTCGCTCCAATTCATTATCAGTCAAATAAAAACCCGTCAAATTTACTGCGGTATCTTCCGCATTGTACAATTCGATCCAATCTGGATATTCTTGCTCAAAGTCTGAATTAATATTTCCGTTTTTTGCCACAAATTCATTAATAAATATCCTTTGCGAGAATAGACATAGTGAGTAACTAAAAAGAAAAACGGAGAAGAGTAAACGAATTAAATAGTGCAGTTTCATATCATTTTGGTTTAAGTTTCAAAGTGCTAAAATGGGAAAATATTCACAATCGAGTAGGAGAAAAGAGCAGTAATATTTCTACTACTGGTCTTTTCGTCCTCTCACACCACCGAGCGTACTCTCGTACTCGGCGGTTTCTTTAAGATGTTAGCAAAGAATAGTGATAAGACAGACTGTAAACCTCCT
>CALHBQ010000476.1 GCA_937930815.1 uncultured Saprospiraceae bacterium
TCCACTCATGGAACTAACTTGTACATAAGAAACTGGCGCAGTTGGGTCGAGTAAAAAATAACTTACTTCCAACGTTGCAGATCCTCCTGCTGGAATGGTTCCAACGCTCCAAATTTGGTCGCTGTAATATTTGAAGTTTCCTTGCGATGCAGTGAATTCATTGCCGCCTTGATAAGTCACGCCATTTGGCGAAAGCCACTCAATTTCAACATTATTTGCAGCTTGACTGCCTGTATTGTTTATAGTTGCGGTGACAGTGTAGGCACTCCATTGGCGAGGATTTGCGTCGTTTTGAACGACAGATAATTCGAGGTCAACGTCTCCTCCCGTTTGTGGTTGGACCGTTACATTGAACTCGCAAGTGGAAGTATTATTTGCCTGATCAGAGGAAGTATAAATCACTCTCGTCGTTCCTAAAGGAAAGATATAACCTGACGCAAAGTTGCTTGTGAAACTTGCGAAACTACACACATCCGCTGCCGTTGGAGGTGTCCAATTGACAGCCGTTGGAGAACCGTTTGAAACGGAAATATCAGCAGGGCAATTGCTCCATACTGGTGGTGTGATGTCTGGGTTGCAGCCATTGGGTGGTGGAGGTGAAAATTGTGGGTTCAAATTTAAAACCCATGCGTCACCACTTCTGCCGCCAGAAAAACCTACCACATCTCCATCGGAAGAACCTGTTCCTCCTACAATAAATAGATGGCTGCCGTTCAAATCTAAATCGGCTGCATTGTCAAATTCCGAACCGCCGAAATTTTTCTTATCCAAAATGTTCCCGTCGTTATCGAGCCGAAAGACCCAAATATCTGTTTCACCATAACCTTGAGTGATATCTCCATTGAGTGAATTGGAAGACCCCGTCAGGTAAATTTCTCCGGAAGGAGCAACATCAGAGAAGCCGCCATTTTCAAAGAAATCGCCGCCGATACTTTTTTCCCATATCAAATTGCCAGCGGCACTTAATTTTATTATCCAAAAATTGGTATTTGCCGCAGATTGTCGAGACACATCACCTGTTGCATGAGAATTGGATGTACCTGAAATGATCATATTGCCGTCAGGTAGAAGATTCATAGATCGAACAAATTCGGGACCAAAACCCCCATAATTTTTTGACCAAATGATGTCTCCAATAGAGTTGATTTTAAAAATCCAAAAATCATAATCGCCGTTGGTAGCTGGCACATCTTCGCCAAATCCGAATGCTGCTCCTGCTATGATGAAATCGCCTTGTGGCGTCTCCGCTGCTTGCGAAAGAATATCATAAACACCATATCCGCCATAAGTTCTATTCCATTGCACATTGCCGTTGGCGTCCAATTTTACAATCCATGAAGTCGGTTTGTTGAATCGGTTGTTGATGATACCGTCTTCTGACTCGGTAGAACCGACCACCAAATAGCCGCCATCGGAGGTAGCGATAATGGAATTCCCGCTATCGTAAGAAGAGCCACCAATTCGCTTTTCCCAAAGGATGGTTCCGCCTGAGTTCATTTTGACCACCCAAAGATCTGAACGAGTGTCAGGTATGGTCGATCTATAATTTTGCCCGACGGTCAAAATGTTGCCATTCGGGTCGACTATCATGTCTTGCAAGTTATCATTAAGTGGTCCGCCGAGGGTAGTTTGCCAGACGGTATTACCAGAGGCGTCGTATTTGAAAATTTCTGCTCTGGTATTGCCGAGTGGACCGGCATCATTTGTATTTCGAGCAACTCCAACGATGGCGCTGCCATCTGCAAAAGCATGCACTGCTTTTGCATCTTCAGACTTGTCGGCAAAGCCATAGGTTTGCTGCCAGTTGAGGTTGAATTGAGCCGATAAATTGAGTGTGAAAAATAGTGCAGTCAGCACTGTCAGACAGTAATGTTTGTTCATAATCGTTTGTTTTTGCTTCTCTTCCGACCGCGATCGGAAAGCTGTTTTTGTAGAAAAATCTACAGAGCCTAAATTCGAGTTGGAGTGAGTCTGATTGGAGTGTCTATTGCAAAGATAGAATGTATTTTGAAGGAATGTAGTTCCTCATGTTACTTTTAACCCTACTTGAGGTTAATTTCAGAGGAGTTCTAATCTTTTTGCCAAAGAATCGATCTGTGCTTCCCGAGTAAAAGGGTTGGGCATGGTGAACATTTCGCCGAACTTGATTTTATGTGAACGATTGAGGTAAAGCGCCATTTCGCCATCACTGATATTCTTCTTTTTCCATGCCTCGTAAAGCGGTTTGAAATGTCTGTTGCGGTAGTCCAAATTCATATTGTGGTGGATGACAATAAACGGCGCAGCAGCAGCTTCAGCACCTTCTTGATTGACACCAGGGTAAGAATTTTGTTTGAGGAATTGTTCGATTTTAGCAAAATTGATTAAATCTTCTTGCATGAAATTATGCTTTGCTACTAAGTGCTCTTTGGAGTTGTATCCAAAATTTTGAATTGCTTCTTGTTCCGCTTTTCTTACTTTTTGGTCTTTCCGATATATTTTTTCCAAATAAATCGATCTCGCTGAATTGGAGGTCAATCCGTCAATTTCTTCTTTGAAATCGTCAGGAGTATAGGTTTTTAATTCTACAGGTGCCGGAGGAGGTGGGGTAGAGGTAGTTTCAGTTTTGCAACTAAAAACAGCGATAAAGGAGCAGAGAAGAAGTAGCTTTTTCATAAGACTTAATATTATAAATTGAGGGTGCAATTTAAGGTTTAAACAAACAAATCCGAAGCAATTCGATCGGCCAATAACTTTCCTTTTTTAGAAAGGGAAAAAGTATCTCCGTTTTGAATTACATCTTTTGATTGTTGGTAAGTTTCAATTTCTTTCAGAAAATGCGATTGAAATCCTTTTTCAATTTTATTAAAATCGGTTCCCCAAATCGTTCGGAGAGAGGTCATGACGTATTCGTTGTAACGACTTTCGGGAGTGAGTTCTTCTTTTTCAGAAAGTAGTTTTCCTTCTTTTAAAGCAGCGATGTATTTTGCATTGTGTGAAATATTCCACTGTCGTGAAATGCCATCAAACGAGTGCGCCGCTGGGCCAATTCCCAAATATTTCTCCCCCAACCAATAGGCCGAGTTGTGTTTTGAATACCAACCTTTTTTACCAAAATTTGAAATTTCGTAATGGTCATATCCCTCCTCGTTGCAATGGTCGATTAGTCGCTCGAACTGACGAGCAGCTCGCTCTTCATCAACGGGTTGAGCTTTTTTATTTTTTACAAAATGATCGAGTGCTGTGTTTGGTTCCACTGTCAAACAATAGCAAGAAAGATGTGGAATTTCAAAATCAAAAGCAGTCTGCATATTCATTTCCCATTGTTCATCGCTCATGGTTGGAGTGCCATAAATCAGATCAATCGTCATGTTTTCGAAACCTAATTTTTTTGCATTTTCAATACACTCAATTGCCTCTTTTGAATTATGAGCACGATTCATAAATTTCAAATCCACTTCCGAAAATGATTGCGTCCCAATGCTCAACCGATTGATGGGTGAGTCGGACAACTGCTTCAATTTTTCTAAAGTCAAATCATCGGGATTGGCTTCGAGGGTAATTTCGGCATCCCCCGCTACTTCGTGGATTTCGTTTATCTTTTTTAAAATAGTATCTAAATCACTTTGCTCTAAAAGAGAAGGCGTTCCCCCACCAAAATAGATGGTTTTGATAGATTCGCCTTGCAAGTAATTTCGTTGCAATTCCACTTCTTTGAGAATGGCCAATACCATCTCATCTTTCTGCCGCAAAGAGGTAGAAAAGTGAAAATTGCAATAGTGACATGCCTGTTTGCAAAATGGAATATGTAGATAAATGCCTGCCATTGGGTGCAAAGGTAGATTTTATATCTTTGCGCCGAATTTTAAATCATTCAGAAAATGTTAAAAACAAAAGTAATTGCCAGTTCTATCACGAATCTAACGGATGCCCGTTATTTCGCGGCTTGGGAAGTGAACTGGTTGGGGTTCTGCTTTGAGGAAGGAAGTGATAATTACATCTCACCACAGGCCATGTATGCCATAAAGGAATGGGTCGATGGTGTGAAATTCATGGGCGAATTTCGAGGTATGAATTCAGCTGACATTTTGGATCATGTTGAAAAATTAAGTCTCGAAGCGGTGCAGGTCGATGAACTCACAGGACTTGATGTGATGATGGATTTGCAAGACATTTTGGTCTTCAAAGAAATCGAGATTGACGAAACAACAGACGAAGCTTTTCTCAAAAATATATTGGAACAATTTGCTCCTTATTGCGCTCATTTTGTTTTTAAAATAAAAAAAGACTTACCTGATCATTTGGTTAAAGTCGCCGAAAATTACTCCGTTTGGTTAGATGGAGATTTCAAAACAGAAAATATACTCAACGCCAATTTTGCTGGAGTGTGCTTGCGTGGTGGCATGGAAGAAAAAGTCGGTTTGAAATCTTTTGATGAGTTGGATGAGGTGTTTGAGGTGTTGGAAGTGGAAGGATGATTGATGAACGTAGAGGCGAAAAGGCGCGGAGAAATTCAGCGTAAATTAGTGTCCGGTATTTTTTTCTAACCTACTCAAAACTGCTTTTTTATAGCTCCTGCTAATTGGAATCATACGTTGGTTGACTTCAAGAAATTCGTTGGTGAAAGAGT
>CALHBQ010000477.1 GCA_937930815.1 uncultured Saprospiraceae bacterium
TAGGAAATTAGACCAAACAACTTATTTTGAAGATTATTCGTTATTTTTGTAAAAACGTCAAAGATGACTATTCCAATTTCAAGAAAGACTTTCACGGTAGCCGACTATTATAAAATGGCGGAAACAGGCATCATCAAACCAGATGATAGGGTCGAGTTATTGAATGGAGAAATTATTACTATGAGTCCGATAAATTCCCTTCACGCCTATTATGTGGATACAATGACCGATTTACTATATGATCGAATAAATCGAATCCAACATAAAATTCGAGTTCAAAACCCAATTTCTTTGGAAGAAGATAGCGAACCGCAACCAGATATTGTAGTTGCTAAAAAGACCAAAGACAATTATTTTTCGAGGCATCCGAATGCAACGGAAGTTAATTTGGTCGTTGAAGTCGCCGATTCTTCATTAAATGTAGATCGTACTATCAAAGCTCCTTTATTTGCGGAAGCAAATATCCCAGAATACTGGATCATCAATATCCCTGAAAAACAAATTGTAGTCTTTAAAAATCCAGAAAACGGTAAATACCAAACCTCAAATATTTTCAAAAAAGGAAAATTGAGCTGTGAAGCGATTGAATTTGATATTTTGTTAGAAGAGGTTTTTTAGATTTAATTTTTGAATAAAAAATTCAAAAGCCCTGCACCGATAAACGGTCGCAGGGCTTTTTTTGTAAACAGGAGGTAATAGGAAAAAATTTAGTTAGGGTGAACGTGGAATTCTTTGGTAGCAACCTTTTCATGCTCACCAGCTTCGTGTCCCCAAACTTTTGCTTCAATAACCCAGTCTGTGTGTCCTTCTACACCGTTGTCAGCATTTAGCATGAAATCAGCGTGGTGCTCATGAGTACCATCGGCATGTACATGTGCTTCCGAAGGGGCGTTATAAATTACATTGTCTGGATTATCTTTTTCGTAGATTTTTACATTTACGTGATGTACTTTTTCACCATTATGTTCATGAAATTCTACGTGCAAATGAATCATATCATCCACTTTTTTATCTTCTGCATTCGGAGAGTGAATGTGTGCTTCATAAGCTATTTCGGTGTCAACGTGATCAGGCTCATCTTTATCACACGCCACAAAAACAAGCATTCCTAAACTGAACATTAAAAACCATAATTTTTTCATAAATCTAAAATTTTGAATGAAGTCGGGTGACTTCGTTGTTGATATATTTTTATTTAAAAAAGTAATTTAAATCAATTGAAAATCGAGGTTTGGAAACAACTTCCTCCTCGGAGTAAGATTGAGCTATCGGAACGAAATACGCACTACTCACCATCCATTTTCCTTTGCCAGCATTGAAGCCAACTTGCATGAAAGAACCATTACCCCCTGTTCCGTTGACGGCGAGGTCGTTGGCATATCGATCTTGCTCAATATATTCGTTGTAAACTCCAGCATGTGGAGTCAAGAACCATTTTTTCTTAATATTAAACTTGGCAAAAGCGATTAGATTGCTTGCGATTTGGTCGCCATATTGATATCCATCAGATGATTTTCCATTGAATAACATTGAAGCAGAAGTCGCCAATCCATACTTTTCTGATTGAAGCACCCAATTCATTTGAGCCGAACCAGACCAATTGCCCGTTCCAGGATTGAAATTTTCAGGTAAATTTTGGTCGTGAATTTTTGGATCATATTCACCCGTAGGTGCTTTTCCACCCAAACCAATTTCACTCGAAAGGGCATACTTCTTAGATACACGTTTCTTATTAAAAAGCGTATAAAAGAGATTGACTCGTAAGTCGCCCAATCCGTTAAGGCTTTGTTTGCCTTCATCACTCAACCGTAGATTATTACTAAACGGTTGAGAAAGATTGACTTTCCATCTTTCTGTAAAGTGATACCGCATAGTCAATTGACAGGTATGAAAATTATCCTTGGTATCTGCTCCGTATGGATTCAAAGTTGTGAAAGGAGCATGGCTCCAACTCAATCGAACATAGTTTTTATGATAAAAAGGCATCAACCCCATGTTCTGACTTGCTGCACCTGCTCCGCAAACATCACATGCTAAACCAATAGCTGCCATGCTACAAAGAAGCGTCAGCAATAAAAATCGCTTAACCATTCTTGATATTTTAATTCGGTACACTGTGAACAGTTTATGGTTCACGGTGAGCCAGACATAATTTTTTATTAAAAAAATTACGCGAAATCTGGCGGATGGAAAACAGATTTGTAGAAGGATTGAGTTTTTAGATTTTGCTCTGCGAAATCTAAAGCATTTCCTTTTTGGTTGGAAAGAATATCGAGATTATTCAAGGTTTGAGTAATGGCAATCAATTGAGAAGGCTCTTCAAGAAGCGGTAGCGCAGATTTAGAATCTGACTCTTGACCAAAAACGCTATTCATCACAGAAGTGAAAAAACATTTCCCCTGGCAGGCATTGTTTTCAACTGCTTTTTGAACACAAGTCGTTTTAGCAATTTCTGATTGGTTGACTTTGAAAAGACAATACGCAATACCCTGACTCGTGGAACCCACAAATATTAAAAGGGAAAAAGATATTGCGATAAGTTGTCTCATTTCGAATGCAAATTTAGATCATTGTCTTTTTATTAAAAAGCATATTTCATACAAATGGTCGGAAAATTACATTTTTGAATAGAAAGCTGATTTATTAAATGTACTTAATATTGCTGAGCGAGAAGATTTCCACTATGAATGGGTTTTTAAAGAATTACTCTAAAAATTCGCTTCATTTACCGAACTTTTTTAACCGTAAAATCGCTGATTAATAAAAAGATTTTATCTTTGCGCCGCTTTTCCACATAGGTGGAAAAATAATTGAAAAGTAAAATTGCGGGTGTGGTGAAATTGGTAGACACGCTAGACTTAGGATCTAGTGCTTCACGGCTTGGGGGTTCGAGTCCCTCCACCCGCACATAACTTTTCCAAAATGACATGCGGACGAGAAGTTCATCCCGATTGAGCAATAGCGAGCATCGGGAAGTCCCTCCACCCGCACACACTTTTTGAAAAACTACATCTCCCAAAAATTTGAGCGATTGAACTTCCGTTCAATGTCAACTGTTATTTCAGCTCAATACATTTCTAATACTAATATTAATATGTCAAAGATTACTAGAGAAGACATTGGCGCACAACATGCAAAAGTGACGCTTGTGTTGGACGTAGCCGACTACGAGGCGAAATATAACTCAGAATTAAAAAAACTGAAAGGAAAGGTTCAACTAAAAGGGTTCCGTAAAGGAAAGACGCCACTTTCGTTTTTGAAAAAGACTTATGGTGAGTCTGTGCTTGCAGATGTAGTTTTTAAGCAGGTGAGCGAGACGATGGATAAGTATTTCAAAGACGAAAATCTGCAATTGATTGGAAATCCGATTCCTTCGGATGATGCCAATAAAATCGATATCGATCCTATCAATTTATCTTCTTATACATTAAACTACGAGATCGGATATCTTCCTGAGTGGAAAATTGAGGGCATTTCTAAAAGTAAATCATTCGATACTTACAATGTAGAAGTTCCTGAAAAGTGGATAAACGACGATATCAACCGTTTCAAAAAGCAATTGGGCGAGCGAAAAGAGGTGGACGAAAAAATCGAAGAAGGCGATGTCGTTAGAGTAAAAGGAATAGAGCAAGACAATGGTAAAGCGAAAGAAGGCGGCGTCGAATCAGAATTCGACGTGTTTTTCGATTCACTTTCTGAAGATGCTCAGATTTTAATTGGTGGTAAAAAGCCAAGCGATAAATTCACGTTTGATGTTTTCAAATTAGAAGACAACATGACGGAAGAGATGGCCAAGAAATACCTTTTGAAATTGGAAGGTGATGATGTGGATAAAGAAGTGAACGGTGATTTCGAAATGGAAGTTTTGACCGTGACACGCGTTTTTCCAGCGGAACTGAATAAAGAGAATTTAGAAAAAGTATTTGGTCCAGAAGAAGCTATTGAAGATGAAGCAGGTGCAAGAGCTAAATTGGAAGAACACGCGAAAAAAGGATTTGAGCAAGGCATCAATAATCTGTTCTTTACAGATGCCATAGATTATATCAACGAAAAGAACGAAATACCAGTACCAACTGACTTCTTCAAAAAATGGTTAACTTTTGAGGCATCGCAGAAAGAAGGTGGTATTGCTCCAACTGATGAGCAAGTTGCTGAAGAGATCAAAAGCTTTAAGAAAAGAATGATCATCACGAGGATGATGGAGGACTACGAGGTGAAAGTAGATATGGAGCCGTTGAAAGCAAACATGAAAGCAAGAGTTGCTCGCATGATGCAAGGACAGCAAATGGGCGGCGATTTCTTCGATAGCATGGTTGATAAAATGTTGGAAGATCCTCAATACAAAGATTTTGTAGATGAATCTATGAATGAAGTAGCGATGGATCAACTATCAAACTCATTGAAAGAGCAATTTAAATTAAATTTGGTTGAAGTTGATTTCGATACATTCAAAGGAAAAATTGATGAATTGAACGCTCGTTATCAACCACCAGCGCCTCCTGTAGCAGAAGCGGAGGAAGAAGATGAAGAGGAGGAAGAAGAAGTTTCAACAGAAGAGATTTTCAAATAGAAGTTGTCTTAGAAACACTCAAAAGACAAAACCTTAAAACGATTTATGCGTTTTCAGGAAACAACTAAGAAAATATATCGAACTCACTAAAATAATTATCAATGTTTGACAAAAAAGAGTTTTTAAAATACGCTAATAAGCACCACGGAATGGCTACCATGCACGTGGAAGATTATATTGAAAAAACGACTCCTAAAGCAGGTGCTTTTCCAAATATTACGGGATTTACGCCAGCCGTTATCGAGGAGCGTTCAATGAATATTCAAGCAATTGATGTATTTTCTCGTTTGATGATGGATAGAATCATCTTTTTGGGAGTACCGATTGATAGCTATGTAGCAAATGTGGTTCAAGCGCAATTGTTATTCATGGATTCAGTTGATCCAAAAAGAGATGTACAAATGTATGTCAACAGTCCAGGTGGTTCCGTAACTGCTGGTTTGGGAATGTACGATACGATGCAATATATTTCTCCTGATGTAGCGACTATCTGTACAGGTATTGCGGCTTCTATGGGAGCTGTTTTGTTGGCAGCAGGAGCTGCTGGAAAACGTACTTGTTTGCAACACAGTCGTGTAATGATTCACCAACCAATGGGTGGCATGCAAGGACAAGTTTCTGATATGGAAATCAACTACAAGTTGATCAAACGTATGCAGAAGCAATTGTATGATATCTTATCACACCACTCAGGTCAGCCATACGAAGTTATCGAAGCAGATAGTGATAGAGACAAGTGGATGGAAGCTGAGGAAGCAAAGAAATATGGTATGATCGATGAGGTTTTAATGCCAAATCGAGGACCTAAAGCAAGCTAAATTACAATAGTTAATTTACTATAAAGTGAGGTTCAAATATTCATTTGTATATTTGAACCTCTTTTTTTTCGGCATTTTTAATGCCTAAAACTAATTTTCTTTTTTATGCTAAAGAATAAACAAAACTTCCGCTGTTCGTTTTGTGGTAGAGATAAGGCCGAAACCTTATTGTTGATAGCAGGAATCGACGGCCATATTTGCGAAACCTGTGTGGAACAAGCGGTTACGATTGTTGACGAGGAGCTGTATCAAGGTAAGCGCAATAAGAAATCTAAAAAGGACGCTGCAAAAGCAAGTAGTACTTTTAAATTTCCAAAAAATCTTACTCCAAAAGCATTGAAAGACCATTTGGACAAATATGTTATTGGTCAGGATGAAGCTAAAAAATTCCTTTCTGTTGCAGTTTACAATCATTACAAAAGATTGAATCAAAAAAGCAGCGACGTAGAAATTGAGAAATCAAATATTCTTTTTGTTGGAAATACAGGTACGGGTAAAACATTGATGGCAAAGACAATTGCTAAAATGTTGAATGTACCATTTGCTATCGTAGATGCGACGGTATTTACGCAAGCAGGTTATGTTGGAGAGGATGTAGAAAGTATGCTTAGCCGATTACTACAGGTTTGTGAGTATGATACAGGTGCCGCTGCAAGAGGAATTGTTTATATCGACGAGATTGATAAAATCGCTCGTAAATCAGACAATCCATCTATCACAAGAGATGTTTCTGGTGAAGGTGTACAGCAAGCAATGTTGAAAATGTTGGAAGGAACAGAGGTCAACGTTCCACCACAAGGAGGTCGCAAGCACCCTGAGCAAAAGATGTTGAAAGTAAATACTGAAAACATTCTTTTCATCTGTGGAGGTGCCTTTTCAGGTATTGAAAAACACATTGGTCGCCGTATCAACACGCAAGTGATTGGTTTTAAAGACCAAAAGAATACGGTTGATATTGATAAAGAAAATTTACTTCAATATATCAGTCACCAAGATTTGAAATCTTACGGTTTGATTCCAGAATTGGTAGGGCGTCTTCCAGTTTTGACTTACTTGGAGCCGCTTGATTTGAAAGCGCTTAGATTGATTATGACAGAGCCTAAAAACTCTTTAGTAAAACAATATGAAAAGCTTTTTGAAATAGAAGGTATCAAATTAACTTTCGAGGACGCAGCTTTAGATTTTATTGCTGAAAAAGCTTTAGAATACAAGTTAGGTGCGCGTGGTTTACGTTCTATTTGTGAAGCGATTATGACGGACGCTATGTTCGAATTACCTTCTCAAAAAGACGTGAAAGAATTTAATGTTACGAAAGAATATGTGGAGAAAGAGTTGAGTCATTCGAGAGTGACGCAGCAATTGAGAGCAGCGTGATTTAGTTAATCAGTCGATTAGTTAATTAGAAGGCCCGAATCATTTCGTAATGATTCGGGCTTTTTAGTTAGACGTGGGAACAAGGGACAATAAAAAAGTGTCGGACACCTCAAAGGTGCTCGACACTTAATCAATAATTTAAAATTCAACCTCCTAACTTAGAAAGTTAGGAAAGGGGGTTAAAACGGCAAATCATCATTACCACCAGCCACTGCAGGTGGTTCTTCACCAGGGAAGCTTTCAGCTGCCGCTGGCGGAGGAGGAGCACTTGCTGCCGCAGCTGCAGGTTTTTCCAAACGCCAAGCATTTAAGTTGGTAAAATATTTTTCATTCCATTCTCTACCGCGAAGATCGAAGTGAACTTTCACTTGCTCCCCTTCATTGTAGTCATCAACCAAAGCACAACGATCTTGTGTCAATTGAAATTTGATGTATTGGTTGTATGAACCATCCATGGTCTCAACCACAAATTCGCGCGCCTGAAATTTTTCAGATTTGCTTTCTGTTTCGTATTTTTTATGGAGTTTCCCCGTTAATTCGTAAGACATATTCTAAATAGTATTTTGAAAATTTATAGGATTGCAAAAATACGAAGCTTTGTAGAACTTATGATTAAACTTGTAGAAGAAATTAAAAATTATACCTAATTATTGTTGAAAATTAGATGATAACATCCCAAATCAATTCGTTTTTTTTATTTCACGCCGTGTACCGTGTACCTTCAACCGTGAACCAAAGATTATCTAATGATTCCAGTTTATAAAGGAAAGAATTATTTCACGAGCGGATTAGCTTTTTTGAAAGACCCTGTTCAGTTTACGATAGAGCAAGGAAGGGAATTAGGTGACTTTTATGAAATTAAAACGCCTTTTCGAAAAATATTTGCTGCCACCTCTCCAGAGGTAATAAAGCATGTGTTGGTAACCAACCATCGGAACTACATCAAAAGTCCTGCTTACAAAGAATTGAAATTGGCTTTGGGGAATGGTTTGATAACCAGTGAGGGCGATTTTTGGATGCGTCAACGCAGATTGGCTCAACCTGCTTTTTATAAAAAAACACTCGAAGATCTTTTTAATAAAATGGTCGATTATGTGGTCGATGCCTGTAACGAGTTGGAAACAGATACTCAATTCGACCTTTCACAATACATGATGAAATTGACCTCAGATATTGCGTTGAGATCTTTATTCAGTTTTGAAGACAATGCAGATATTGATAAAATGTATGATAAAATCGGCGAAACGCAAGCGTATATCATGGACCGAACGCTTTTCCCGTACCTCCGATGGTTTTATCATTTGAATGGTCGTCATCGCGGTTTTTTAAAAGCTAAAAAGGACTTTGATGAAATGGCATATCATTTTATTGATTTGCATCGAAAAAACGAGAATCCACCTGCCGATTTTATTACTATGTTGTTGCAAGCTGAAGATGCCGAAACTGGCGAGCGGATGAATGATGTCCAAGTCCGAGATGAAGCGATTACCATTTTTGCAGCAGGACATGAGACGTCTTCAAATGCACTTACATGGACGTATTACCTGCTTTCTCAACATCCAGAAATAGTTGAAAAAATACGCGCTGAAGTCGATTCAGTCATGGGAGATAGAAAACCAACTTTCTCAGAAATTATGCGACTTACTTATACCAAACAAGTCATTAATGAAGGCATGAGATTGTATCCACCTGCCTATGCCGTCGGACGAGAAGCAGCGGTTGATGATGAAATTTTAGGAACTCCAATTCCAAAAAAATCTATTGTATTTTTAAGTATCGCAGCTGCACAGCGTGATGAGAAAGTTTGGGAGAATCCAGATGAGTTCAACCCAGATCGTTTCCATCCTGATAGGGTAAAATCAATACCAAAATTTGCTTTTATGCCATTTGGCGCAGGGCCACGCATGTGTATCGGCAACCATTTCGCTTATATGGAAATGCAATTGTTGGTAGCCACGATGGTTAGAAAATTTGATTTTAAATACGAGCGAGAGGTGAAACCGGAGTATGAAACGTTGGTAACGATGCGCCCGAAGGATGGGATGCCGTTTTCAGTCAGCAGTATTTCAGTCGGCAGTTAACAGTCGGCAATTTTTCAGTCCGCAATTGGCAGTCTGCAGTCGGCAATTGTGGACGAAATCTCGGACTGCGGATTGCAGGCTGCGGACTGCCAACTGAAAAACTGCCTACTCCTCAAGTATCTTCAAAAACTCCTCCTCCGTATAAATATCAACGGTACCAAGTGCTTGGGCTTTTTTCAATTTCGATCCAGCCTTCTCCCCTGCTACCAAAATATTCAAATTACTACTGACGCTGCTTAAATTTTTAGCACCAGCGGCAACCGCTTTTTCCTGCGCTTCTTTTCTTCCCATCAGTAATAATTTACCTGTAAAGAGAATAGTTTTACCGAAAAACGGGCCATCGACATTCAGTGCTTTTGGACGGTCATCTTCCGTTTGAGAAAGATTTACACCGAGTGATTCGAGGTCTTTTAGCAGTTCAATATTTTTTTCGTTTCCGAAAAATTCGATAACGTTTTCAGCGACTTTTGGACCTACGTCTTTGATGTCTACATATTTTTCAGCTTTCCAAGCTGCCAAATCTAAAACATGATCAACTTCGGCAGCAAGCAATTTTGAAACTTTCTTACCCAAATGATGAATACTCAAACTATACAACAAACGAGAAATCGGTTGCTTCCGAGCCTTATCAATTGCCGCTTCCAAATTGGTTGCTGACTTGGCGCCGAAACCTTCCAATTCAGACATTTTGGAATAATCCAATCTGTAAATATCCGCTACATTTCGCAGCCAACCCAAACCATAAAATCGCTCAACGATACTTTTTCCAAAGCCGTCAATATCCATCGCATTTTTGCTAACATGATGAATCAATCGTTGAATAACCTGCGCTTCACAATCATAATTTGGACAACGCCAAGCGGCTTCACCTTCGAGTTTCAATAATTGAGTTTCGCAAGAAGGACAATGCGTTGGAAAGACGATTTTAGCCTCCGAACCATCGCGCAAATCTTTCATCCCTTTTACAATGTACGGTATCACATCCCCTGCCCTTTCGACCAAAACAGTATCGCCCAAATGCAAATCACGTTCGGTGATAAACTCCTCATTATGCAATGAGACTGAGCTAATTGTTACCCCCGCCAAAGCAACAGGATCCAACTTTGCGACAGGCGTTATTGCACCTACTTTTCCAACCTGATACTCGACATTTATCAATTTAGTCGTTGCCTGTTTTGCTTTAAATTTGTAAGCAATCGCCCATCGCGGATGATGACTTGTAAAACCTGCTTTTTCTTGCAAAGCGATGTCATTTACCTTTACGACCATCCCGTCAATTTCGTATTCGTAAGATTCGCGTTTGGCTTCCCACTCCGCGCAAAAGGCAGCAGCTTCTTCTATATTTTTGCAAAGTTTATGAGATTCACCTGGCACTTTAAAACCTAACTCCCCCAGCACATTCATACTTTCTTCATGCGTTTTAAAAGAAGGAATCATGTCGTTTCCATCTTTATCAGCGGCATATCCGATCGTGTATAAAAAAGCGACCATACCCCGTTGAGAAGCTTCTTTTGGGTCTTTCATTCGCAATCCACCTGATGCAGTATTGCGAGGATTAGCAAATGCTTCGAGGCCATTTTTTAGGCGCTCTTTATTCATTTTTTCAAAAATATCTTTTCTAATCACCACCTCACCACGCATCTCAGCTTTTTGAATTCCATGTTTTGAAAAGGCAGCTTTGAGCGGCACAGAACGGATGACGCGTGCGTTGGCGGTCATTTCATCGCCCTGTGTCCCGTTGCCACGTGTCGCACCTCTGACGAGTTGATCATTTTCATAAATCAAGGCGATACTTCCGCCATCAAATTTTGGTTCGACAACATATTCCAATTCCATATCCTCTGGCAACAGACATAACTTTTTGATGGATTCGTCAAAATCTTTTAAGTCCTCGGCATTGTAAGAATTATTCAATGAAAGCATCGGAACTGTATGTGGAACGGTATTGAAACTCTCTGTCAAATCATTAGAAACTCTCTGCGTTGGTGAGTCAGGAGAAACCAGCTCAGGGTGCTCATTTTCTATGGCTTCCAGTTTTTTGAATAACTGGTCATATTCAAAATCACTGATCAGCGGATTGTTGAGCACGTAATATTGATGCTCGTGAAAAACCAATACTTTTTTCAAATCAGCCGCCTGTTTTTCAGGTGCTTCAGGAAAAAGGCTTGAGCCTCCTTTCAATAGATTTTTCGATAGTTCGGTGAGTGATTTTTTGTCTTTGTTCGAATACATCAATGTGTGATTTTTTAGAACGGAAAGGTAAAGAATTGAAGGGAGATTTAAACGT
Organism: uncultured Saprospiraceae bacterium; assembly: GCA_937930815.1. Lineage (GTDB taxonomy): Bacteria > Bacteroidota > Bacteroidia > Chitinophagales > Saprospiraceae > JAGQWW01. Next base: position 11,131 of record CALHBQ010000477.1, read on the forward strand.
TGATTAAACTCAATTTTTTAAATTAGGAACCGAGCCAAATCAAACCCCGTACACGCTCCCACTCCATAAGCAACATAACCAAAACTTTCGGAAGCCTTATCTCCGTAGAAGAAATTGAATATCAAATCGCGGTCGGTGGAATATTTATTTTTTATAAAAAGTTGATTTAATTTTTCTAATTCAAGAGAAGTGGTCGTTTCAATTTTTGGTAATTTTTTTAAAACAAAAATCTCTTGATTCAGATGCTCTTCTAAAGTTTCAGGTCTTCCATTTTTCAACCAGAAAACAGTTCGCCACGTATAGGCCATCGTTCGTTCACGAATTAAATCTGCTGTAATTTCTTCACTCATCCAGAAATATGGCGCGCAAAAATCATAGTTGAAAACGCCATTAAATTGAAAGATACTTTCGAAACTGGTTTGGTATTTATTGGACCACGAGCCACCAAAATCATCTACTAAGTTCAATCCTACTCTCATGACTTTCTCTGATTCTTCTAATTTATTATTGATTTCAAAAAGGACTTCTTCTACTATTTGTTCAGCATTTAAATTCTTCATTTCCAGCAACTTATTCAAAACAGATTCCTTGGCCATTGGATTATAACCACCAACTGGAACTGCAAGTCGATTTTTATCCCCTCCATTCAACAATCGAATATATGTCTGAAAGCGTTCTTGGCTGAATGGCATCCGATAAATCTCTTCCATCAATGATAAAACTGGCATTAATTGGAACTTCATAGGTTGTGATTTACTTTTGCAAAGAAACAACTCCGAGGCCTAAAAGAATTCAATATGCGAATCAAGAGCTAAAATTAGGCTCATTTAATAAAATGATAGCAGCGGCAATTTTGCCAAAGATGTGAACAATGAGTCCTTTTGTTGATCTTACTTTTGCAGCTCTTTGAATATCAGTGTGTTCAATGAGCCAATTG
>CALHBQ010000478.1 GCA_937930815.1 uncultured Saprospiraceae bacterium
TCCCAATCAGAAGCCGTACCATCTCCTGTACCTTGAATTATGAGCGTTCCACCAATAATCGGATCATTGTTTTCGGCATCTAATATTATTCCTTTGAGCGTCGTTTGAGCATACAAACTACTAACGCATAGGAATGCGATAAGAAAAAAGTTTCCTTTTAGTAAAGTAGGATTCATATTATGTATTTAGGTTAAAATTCTTTGATACAGCATGCCAAAGTAATTAAATATTCTTTTAATGCTAAAAATAAATATTTAATTATTCTTTTAAGTGTTTAAAATGCAATCAATCTTTCAATTGAAAACATTTTAACATCTAAATTTAATAAAATCCGAATTACTTTCTTGAAAATTTAGATTGCAAGAATTTCAGCCATTCTAACAAGCGTAGGATCGACGTCTTTTGAAGCAGAAATCGCTTTTTTGAAAGGTGTAAAAACTGCTTTTCGATTTACAAATCCTACTGCGCAGTTCTTTTTTCCGTTAATCAATCCTTCGACTGCTTCATAACCCAATCGACTGGCCAATACTCTATCAAAGGCAGTTGGAGAACCGCCCCTTTGTAAATGACCAATTACCGCAACACGCACATCCATTTCAGGCAATTGTTCTTTTACGATTTCGGCAGCTTTTGTCGCTCCACCCCATGGATTCCCTTCAGCAACGATTATCAAACTGAAGAGTTTTTTTCTTTTGACATTCTTTTTCAAGGTATCAATAAGTGATTCGGCAGTTTTGCCATTTTCTGGTATTAAAACTGCACTTGAACCACTTCCGATTCCAGTATCAAGAGCAATAAAACCTGCATTCCTTCCCATTACTTCTACAAAGAAAACTCGGTTGTGAGAATCGGCGGTATCTCTAATTTTATCAACTGCTTCGACTGCTGTATTGATGGCGGTATCGTAACCAATTGTATAATCCGTTCCAAACAAATCATTATCAATAGTCCCTGGTATCCCAATGATTGGAATATCAAATTCTTTTGAAAAAATATTTGCCCCAGTGAAAGTCCCATTTCCACCAATGGCCACCAAAGCATCAATGTCGTTGGCTTGCAACGATTCAAATGCCTGTAACCGACCTTCTTTAGTTTTAAATTTTTCGGAACGAGATGTTTTGAGGAAAGTACCTCCACGATGGATAATATTACCCACATTACGAGGTTCGAGGCGTTCGAGTTCTCCTTTTATCATTCCTTCGTATCCTCCTTTTATACCGAAGGAATGTAAATCATGATATGCTGCTGTACGAATAACGGCACGAATGGCTGCATTCATTCCTGGCGCATCACCACCTGAGGTAAATACGGCGATTCTTTTGATGTCTTTGTTCATTAATTTTTGGCTGTAAGTGAGTCTGTAAAAATGAGAAAATTAAAAATTAAAAAATGTGAAACCACATTTATTCATTTTGTTATTTACTCATTTCTTCTAATTCTGATGATAGCGAACAAGCTCATTGATAGGTTTTCTAACAATTTTGCCTATTTCCATATTTTTTCTTTCGAGTGCAATTTTAAGAATATCTGAAAAATGAAAGGCAACTGAGCCAATAAAACTTATAGGAATTTCTAAATGCCCCTTGTATTTACAGACATGTCTATTCAAAAAGTCCACAAATGAGTCATAAACTAACTCCTGAACGAAGAAATGTTTTTTGTGATCTGAAAGAAATCGTGCAAATGAAGCCAAATATACATTAGGATTATCTTTTTGATAAATGTTTTCAAGTACACCACTTTTTCCGTTAGGCACCAATTCCTCAAATGGTTCAATCAAATCTTTGGGCAACTCTCGATAAAAATAACTTCTCAATATTTCTTTTCCTAAATGTGAACCACTCCCCTCATCTCCTACCAAATATCCCAGATTTTTGACATTGTCTGTTACATTCTTTCCATCGTACAAACAAGAATTTGAACCAGTTCCCAAAATGCAAGCCACTCCAGGGGCATCACCACATGCTGCTCTTGCTGCTCCAAGTAAATCATGATGTACCTCTATATTAGTTTGAGGAAAAAGTTCAGACAAAGCATTTGAGATGACTCCTTTCAAATTATTATCCCAACAACCTGCACCGTAATAATAAATGTCATGAATTTCTTGACCGTCAAGTTCTCCTATCATCTCTTTATTCAATTCAGAAAAGATAAACGCTTTGTCATGAAAAACTGGATTAATACCACGAGTTGAAAAAGTAATCGCTTCTTGTCCTTTTTTAAAAACACTCCAATCTGCTTTTGTGGAACCGCTATCACATACAATTTTCATAAAATAATCTTTATAAAAAACTGAAAATCAACAATTTAAATCACGAAAAAATTGCTGTAAAATAAACACTAAGTAAGCTAATAATTTAAAGGAAACCAAACTTATTATTGAATAAAAAATGGACAAAAAAAAATGCCATTCTCTGAGGAGAATGGCACAATAACATAACCATGAAAATAAATAACCTAAAATCAATAAATATTGAGGGGCTAAATATTTACTTCTTTACGACATAGCTTATATTGGGAACTTTGTCTGTATCAACTTTTTGTATGACAATAGATTCTTTCTCTCCTACCAAAATAAAATCCAACTCGTATATTCCATTGTCATAATTTGCAACATCAATTGTCAAGACATTTAATCCTTCAACAATTGGTAAAAATTTCGAATCAATTAATTTCCTTTCAGAAATTTGATTTGTATTTAGTGCAAGATTTCCGTCCAAATTTGACCTGATTGAAATCGAAAATATTCCGTCAGTTTGTGTGGAACTCATGCTTGTAATCATAAAATTATTCACCACATTTCTGTTTACTAAAACTGTTGGTGTATAATTCTCGACTCCGTCATTATCAACCTGCACCAATCTGAAATATGCTTTTTCTGCGCCCAAGGAAGTATCCAAATACCTGTATTTTTTCTCTTTTGTCGAATTACCTGCGCATGGAATTTCTCCAACTATTTCGAAATCAATACCTTCTTTTGATTTTTGAATGATAAATTTGTCGGTATTATTTTCAGAAACGGTTATCCAAGAGATCATGTTTCCTATTTGTAATTCATCTACCTGCAAGTCACTTTTATATTCGCAACCTGCATAAGAAGGAATCGCAAAAATCAATATCAAAAGAGAAATTAAAATAGATTTAATTTTTGTTTCGATAATGGTTTTGATCACTAAGAACTGGGGATAAAACATATTCGCTTATTTTCAATACACTAAGCCAAACACTGTACCAAACTAATTGTAAGTATTCTACTATGACGAAAAATATCATATTTATCCTTGTCACACTTTGCATTTTTTCGTGCAAAAACTCTCCTAAAGAACTTCCATATACTACTGATCAACAGTCAGTTAGCGATACTGCGATGGTTGTGACAGCGCACCCTTTAAGTTCAGAAATAGGAAAAGAAATATTATTAAAAGGAGGCAATGCAATTGATGCAGCTATTGCAACGCAGTTCGCTTTGGCAGTAGTTTACCCTCGTGCTGGCAATATTGGTGGTGGTGGCTTTATGATTGTAAGAATGGCTGATGGCCAAACCGATGCCCTCGATTATAGAGAAAAAGCCCCTGCCAAGGCTTCCAGAAATATGTATTTGGATGAAAACGAGGAAGTAATTCCTGATTTAAGCACTTACGGTGCAATGGCAGTTGGAGTCCCTGGAACCGTCGCTGGAATGGCTGCAGTTCACAAAAAATATGGGTCAATGAAGTGGGCTGCACTCATCCAGCCTGCGATTGAATTGGCTCACAATGGATTTCCTATCACTCAATCGGAGGCAGATAGATTTGCTGAAAAGAAAAGTGCTATAAAAGGTATCAATCGATTTAAAACACCTTTTGTGAAGTTTTGGGGATGGAGTCAGGGTGATATTTTAAAACAAACAGATTTGGCAAAAACCCTCGAACGAATTCGTGACAATGGAAAAGATGGATTTTATAAAGGTGAAACCGCAAAGCTTTTTGTGGAGGAAATGGAAGCTGGGAATGGATTAATTACCAAAGAGGACCTTGCCAACTACTCCCCGGTTTGGCGAAAGCCGATAATTAGTAACTATAAAGGTCACAATGTAATTTCAATGCCGCCTGCATCCAGCGGAGGTATCGCTTTAGCCCAAATGTTGGAGATGGCTGAGCAACTTCCTTTGAAAGATTTGGGATTTCACAAAACAGAAACCATTCATGCG